>JBEBJW010000114.1:0-10598 GCA_040079715.1 Myxococcota bacterium
AGCTCGGGGTGTCGCTGTTCCACCGGACCACCCGGCGGGTGATGCCGACCCGGGCCGGCGAGCTGCTCCACCAGCGCCTCGGACCGCTGCTCGCCGGGATCGAGCAGGCGCTCGAGCTGCCGGATCGCGACGACGCGCCGAGCGGCCTGCTGCGGGTGACCACGACCGCGGATCTCGGCGCCGCGGTGGTCGGCGACGTGCTCGCCCGGTACGCGACGCTGTACCCGGCGGTGTCGGTCGAGGTGGCGATCACCACCCGGGTCGTGGACCTCGTGTCCGAGCGGTTCGACGCTGCCGTCCGGGTCGCGGGGGGCGCGCTGCCCGACTCCGGCGACACCGTCGCGCGGCGGATCGGCGCGATCTCGATCGAGATGTACGCCTCCCCGCGGTACCTCGCGCGAAGGGGGACCCCGCGGACGACGGATGACCTCGTCGGCCACGATCTCGTCGGGGTGATGCCGACGATCCCCGGGGTGCCGGGGGTGGTCCGGATCCGGTGCGACGACATGTTCACCACCCGGGCGATCGTTCGGTCCGGGGGAGGGATCGGCCTGCTCGCTGCGTTCATGGTCGACGCCGAGCTCGCGGCGGGCGAGGTGGTCCGGGTGTTGCCGGAGTGGGTGACCTGGACCGGGCAGATCTGGCTCGTGACCCCGACCGGCGCCCACCCGCCGCCCCGGGTGGCCGCGTTCCGCGATCTGCTGCTCGCGTCGGTGGATCGGTCGCGGGCCCTCGGGCCGCCCACGGCGGGTTACCGGGACCTTCCGTGACCGACCGCTCGCCCGCTCCCGAGCTCGCCGCGTCGATCGTCCGGTGGTTCGGGCGGGTCGCGCGGGATCTGCCGTGGCGACGGGACCCGACGCCGTACCACGTGCTGCTGTCCGAGCTGATGCTCCAACAGACCCGCGTCGAGACGGTGATCCCGTACTTCGAGCGGTTCGTGGCCCGGTGGCCCACGCTCGAGGCGCTCGCCGCCGCCCCGCTCGACGACGTGCTGACCGAGTGGGCCGGCCTCGGGTACTACGCCCGGGCGCGGAACCTCGTCCGGTGCGCGATCGCGGCGACCGAGCGCGGCGGCCTGCCGCAGGACCCCGACGGGCTGCGGACCCTCCCCGGGATCGGCCCGTACACGGCGGGTGCGATCGCGTCGATCGCGTTCGGCGCCGCCACCCCGCTGGTCGACGGGAACGTCGAGCGGGTGCTGTGCCGCCTCGACGGGATCGAGGACGATCCGCGGTCGACCGGTCGGGCCGCGGTGTGGGCCCGCGCGGCCGAGCTCGTGGCCGCCCGCCCCGCCGACGCACACCCCGGCGCGCTGAACCAGGGCCTGATGGAGCTCGGGGCCACGGTGTGCACCCCGCGGGCGCCGAAGTGCGGCGCGTGCCCGGTCGCGGACGGGTGCGTGGCGCGGGCGACCGGCGAGCCCGAGCGCCTGCCGAACAAGGCGGCCAAGCCGAGCCCTCGGCCGATGCGCGGCGTGTCCGGGATCGTCCGGGCCGACGGAGGGTTCCTGCTCGGGCAGCGGCCCCCGGGGCTGCTCGGCGGGATGTGGGAGCCGATCGGGTGCCACTGGGACCCGGATCGGCCGGGCGGCGGCGACGAGCCGGTGGCGACCGATCGGCTGCGGGACGCGTTCCGCGATCGGGTCGGGGTCGAGCTCGTGACCGCCACCCCGCTCGGGTCGGTCGAGCACCTGTTCACCCACCGCCACCTGACCTGCACCGTGTTCACCGCCGCGATCCGAGGGACGCCGCGGATCCTCGACCACTACACCGACGTCCGGTGGGTCACCGATCTGCGCGCCGTGGCGGTGTCGACCCTCGCGCGCCGGGTCCTCGGGTTGTACCCCGATCCCGACGCGGCTCAGGGCGGGTTGCCGTTCGCGGCCGAGCCGAACCCGGGTCGGTCGGAGTAAGAAGGGCAGGGGTCCCATGCCCACCGCCGCGGTCGTGATCATCGGGGACGAGATCCTGTCCGGGAAGTTCCCGGACGAGAACGGGCCGTTCCTGATCGGACGGCTCCGGACCCTCGGCGCGGATCTTCGCCGGATCTCCACGATCTCCGACGACGTGGCCGGGATCGCCGACGAGGTCGCGCGGGCGTCGGCGGCCCACGACCACGTGATCACCACCGGCGGCGTCGGACCGACCCACGACGACGTGACGCTCGAGGGGGTGGCGCGGGCGTTCGATCTGCCGCTCGAGGCGCGGCCCGAGCTGGTCGCGCTGCTCGACCGGTACGGCCTGCCCCGGACCGAGACCAACCTCCGGATGGCGACGGTGCCCGCCGGCGCCTCGCTGATCGTCGGCCCGCGCTCGAACTTCCCGGTGGTCCGGGTCCGCAACGTGTGGGTGTTTCCGGGGATCCCTCGCCTGATGCAGGCGAAGTTCGAGGAGATCGCGCCGGCGTTCGCGGGAGAGCAGATCCGGGCGGTGCGCCTGTACGTCGATCAGCCGGAGACCGAGATCGCCGCCGCGTTGATGGAGGTCGCCGCGCGGTTCGCAGCCGCGGTCGCGATCGGCTCGTACCCCCGGTTCGGCGAAGACGGCTACCAGGTGATCGTGACCCTCGAGTCCCGCGACGACGACGCGCTGGCCGAGGCGAACGCCGCGCTGCGGGCGGTGCTCGCGGTGGTCGAGCCGTGACGGCCCCCACGCCGCCCGCCCGGATGGTCATTCGGTGTCATTCGATGGCCGCGCGGCCGCGCGCCCGCATACACTGACGACGATCAGGACGAACGGGGGATCGTGGCCAGCTCCACCGCGTTGTACGCTCGCGCATCGTTCCACGGCGACGTGGTCGAGGAGACGTTCGTCCAGACCCACGAGGCGCTCCAGATCGGGCACAGCCCGGCGCTGGCCGTCCCGGTCCCGGACGATCTGCCGTTCCTCGCGCGGATCGTGTGGACCTCCCCGACCACCTGCGCCGTCCAGGACGGTCGCGGCGCGGTCCACGTGCTCGAGGCCGGCCACGACGTGGTCCTCACCCTCGGTCCGGTCGAGCTGCGGCTGTACCTCGTCCACCGGCGGCCGGTCGCTCGGGTCGAGGGCGTGTCGCCGACCTGGGCGGTCGCGTGGCTCGCGCTGGTCGTGATGTCGGTCGTGTTCGTCAGCCAGGTCGCGTGGTTCGGCGAGCGGTCGTGCCAGATCGCGATCACCGTGCTGCCGGGGATCGGCGACATGGGCGTGCCGCTGCTGGTGGTGTTCGCCCCGATCGCGGCGGTCGCGGCGGGGCTGTTCGCGATCCTGTCGGCCGAGTCCCCCGGACGGACCGCGCTCGCCGTGGCCCCGCTGCCGCTGATCGCCCTGCTGGTTCCCGCCCTGTACCGGGTGGGCGGGTTCGAGTTCAAGTCGGGCGAGCAGTTCCTGGTCGACGAGTTCGGCTGGTGCATGCCGCCCCCGGGCGCCGACGGGGGCGGGAGCCCGATGACCGCCGAGTACCTCGCCCGCCTGCTCCGCCGCGACCTCGACGGCGAGGAGCGCGGGGTGATCGAGACCGAGGTCGAGCGGCCGACGTCCGAGCGCAAGCTGCGCGACAACGAGATCTTCATGCCGGCCGGGTCCCGCGGGCCGATCACGAAGATGGGCGGCGCGGAGGAGACCGCGTCGAAGCCGGTCCGGACCGTCCCGACCGAGGAGACGATCGCGGTCAAGTCGAAGGCCGCCGACCGCGATCCGCTCACCGCCGACAACGGCAGCCCGATCGAGCGCCCGGACGCCCCGACCGACCCGACGGACGGCGTGGCCGACGGGCTCGACGTGCCCAAGGCCGACGACGCCGAGGGGGCCGACGCCCCGGCCGAGGAGAAGGAGGGGTGGGGGATCCCCGCCTGGTACGACGAGCAGGACCAGGCGATGGACGACATGGAGATCGATCTGATGCTCCGGCTGGCGAAGAACCGGCTGGCGATCGATCCCGACGACGCCGCGGCGCTGTCGATCCTGTCGTACTACCAGTACCTCGCACAGGACTTCGACGCGGCGAAGAAGACGTACGACCGGTTCATCGAGCTGTACCCAGACGATCCCGCCGGGTACAACAACAAGGCCCTCGTGTACAAGCGGCAGGGCGAGTACCAGAAGGAGGAGTCGCTGTACCGGGTCGCGCTGTCGCTGTCGCCGAACGACGTGACCGCGATGAACAACCTCGGGGTCAACCTGTCGCACCAGAAGCGGTTCGACGAGGCCCTCGCGGTGATGCGCGAGCTCGAGATCCTCGACCCCGAGGACCCGTACGCCGACCTCCACCGGTCCAAGATCCAGGCCGAGATGGGCAACGACGAGGAGTCGCTGCGGTACCTCGCGCTCGCGCTCGACCGGATGTCGAAGCTCGACACCCTGCACCACATCGAGTTCCGGCAGGACATCCGCCTCGATCCGAGCTTCGCCAGGCTGCGCGAGACCTACCGGTTCAAGGCGCTGCTCGACAAGTACTACGGCAAGGACTCGCCGCTCGGAGAGTGACGGTGGCGAAGCGACGCGCGATCCCGGCGAGCGTCCGTCGGGCGATCTACGCGGGGTCGTTCGACCCGGTGACCAACGGGCACGTCGACGTGATCCGCCGCGGGGCGGTGCTGTTCGACGAGCTGGTGGTCGCGGTCGGGCACAACCCGGCCAAGCGGTACCGGTTCGAGCTCGATCAGCGGGTGGGGCTGGTGAAGCGGGCGGTCGACCGGCCGAACGTCACGGTGGTGCCGTTCGACGGGCTGCTGGTCGACGCGGCGGCGGCCCACGGCGCCCAGGTGATCCTCCGCGGGCTGCGCGCCCTGTCGGACTTCGATCTCGAGTTCCGCAACGGCCTCGCGAACCGCGATCTGACCGGGATCGAGACCCTGTTCCTGCTCACCGATCCAGCGAACATCTTCGTCAGTTCGTCGCTGGTCAAGGAGATCGCGTCGAACGGGGGCGACGTGTCGCGGTACGTTCCCCCCGAGGTGGTGCCGCTGCTCCGGCGGTAGCATCCCCCGGGGAGGCGGCGTGCCGATCGGCTGGTGGGTAGCGGGGATCGCAGGGGTCGCGGTCGCGGGAGAGGCCGAGCTCGACCTCGAGCGCGGTCGGGTCGCGTTCGAGCTCGAGCAGTACACCCAGGCGCGCGACCGGGCGATCGCGGCGCTCGCGGCGACGCCGTCGAACGGGACCGCGCACCAGCTGTACGTCGACGCGACCACCGCGTCGGGGCTCGGATCGCGCGGGCTGTTCGAGCTCGTGTCGTTCGAGGTCGAGACGCAGCCGTGGCACGCCGCGGTCGAGTCGCTCGGGGTCGCGGTCGGTGACGACGACTGGAAGGCGGTCAAGACCGGCGTGGGCGAGCTCCGCGCTCAGTGGCCGGGGTCGCCGGACCTGCTGATCCCGCTGTGGTCGTCCCGATCGTCGAAGATCGTGAAGCTCCGACAGAAGGTGGTGAAGGAGCTCGCCGACCCCGAGGCGATCGCCGCGGCCGAGCTCGAGGCGCTGTACCACCTCCGCCGGCTGGCGGTCGAGATCGACGACCCGACGGTGCGGGCCGCCGCCGAGCAGGCGCTGGTCGACCGCGGCGAAGAGCAGCCGCCGCCGCGGGTCCCGATGGATCGGCTCGCCCGGACCGAGCTCGCGGTCCAGCTCGCGAAGGAGCCCGTCCCGGCGCTCCCGTGGACCTACCCGTCGGAGGTGGTCGACCTCGGGCTGCGGCTCGAGGAGATCCTGCTCAAGGCCCGCCGGTTCCGGCACGTGGCCCTCGCGTGGCAGCAGGTCCAGCGGACCTCCGACGACCCGACCGCGTGGACCCACGAGGCGAACGCGTGGCTGCTCGAGGGCGAGCTCGACAAGGCCCAGGTGGCGGCGACCGCGGCGGTGGCCCGGGCCACCCGGCCGCGGAACGTGGACCTCGTGGCGATGAACGTCGACCGCCAGCGGGCGGATCTCGCGCAGGCCCTGCTCGTCCGGGCGAAGGTGTACGAGGCGACGGGCGATCTGCCGCGGGCGCTCGGAGAGTACGGCGTCGCGGTGGCGCTGGCCGGAGCACGGCTCGACGATCGGCTCGGGGAGCGCCTCGATCGGGGGACGCTCGCCGCGGTCGACGGGACGGCCCGCCGGTACGGGTCCGGCGTCCCTGCGGAGCGCGCGCTCGCCCAGGCCGTGAAGACCGACGATCACGACACCGCGGTCGGGATCCTGTCCGACGCCCGGTTCCTGGCCGCGGTCGGGACCAGCGGCGGTCGGACGATCGCCGACGATCCCGAGGCGTACGTCGAGCTGTTCGGCGCGACGTTCCTCGCCGAGGCCGAGCTCGACGCGCGGGCCGGCCGGATCGAGAACGCCCGGGCGGACGCGGTGATCGCCACCGTGCTGACCGGGCGGGCCCACCCGTTCTGGTGGGTGACCCGGGGCGAGCTGCAGGACAAGAACGGCGAGTACGACGCGGCGTTCGCGTCGTGGGCGGTCGCGCGGGGGCTCGGGGTGCGCGACCTCGACGAGAACCTCGCCCGGACCTACATCGGGATCGCCGACTGGGAGGTCGGGGCGAACAACCTCGGCGGCGCCCCGCCGGAGGTCGCCGCGGTCCGCCAGGCGCTCGCAGTCGGGACCTCGGCCCCACGCGTCAGGAAGACGGCGTTGGTCCGGCCGACGTCCGCCCCGCGGCTCGGTGAGACCTTCCCGTCGTTCTCGATCGACAGCGGGTACGGCACGCTCACCAACGCGTCCCTCCACGGACGGATCGCGGTGATCACGTTCTGGCGCAGCACCTGCGGAGAGTGCCTGCAGATGCTCCCGGCGTTCGGTACCCTGGCACGGAGGTTGCGAGCGGAAGGACACGACATGATGGTCGTGGGGGTGTCGGTGGACGACGATCCGGTCGAGTTCGAGCGCGTGTTCACCGAGGGACAGCGGTGGGCCGAGCTCGTGTGGGCGCCGGATCTGCGCGACCGGTTCGCGGTCGACGCGCTGCCGACGACGTGGGTGATCGACACCGCAGGGGTGGCCCGGTACTACGTCGACCACTGGCTGTCGGTCGAAGAGCTCGAGACGTACGTACGCGACGTCGACTGACGCAACTGCTACCGAGGGTAGAATCGATGTGCGGAATCGTTGCTTATCTGGGTCCCCATCCTGCGCTGCCGAGGCTCATCGAGGGCCTCCGGCGGCTCGAGTACCGGGGGTACGACTCGGCCGGGGTGGCGCTGGTCGATGACGGCGCGATGTGGATCCGCAAGGACGTGGGGCGGGTGTCGGACCTCGCGCCGCAGCTCGAGCAGGGCCCGGCGAGCACCATCGGGATCGCCCACACCCGGTGGGCCACCCACGGCGGCGTCACCCAGGTCAACGCCCACCCGCACACCGACGGGCCGGGCAAGATCGCGGTCTGCCACAACGGGATCATCGAGAACACCCACGATCTGCGGGCGATGCTGCGATCGAAGGGCGTCGAGTTCGTGTCCGAGACCGACACCGAGGTCCTGCCGCACCTGATCCGCCTCCACTACAAGGACGACCCGGTCCAGGCGGTGCGGGACGCGCTGCACCACGTGCGCGGCACCTACGGGATCGCGGTCGTGTTCGCCGATCGGCCGGACCTGATCGTGGTCGCGCGGAACGGCTCGCCGCTGGTGATCGGGCTCGGCCAGGGCGAGACCGTGGTCGCGTCGGACCCGCAGGCGGTCGTCGCCCACACCCGGTCGGTCGTGTACCTGCAGGACAAGGAGCTCGCGGTCGTGACCCGCGACGGCGTGTCGGTCGAGACGATCGACGGCCGGCGGGTCGACTCCGCGGTCGAGACGATCGACGGCGACTACGGCCTCGCCAGCAAGGAGGGCTTCCCCCACTTCATGCTGAAGGAGATCCACGAGCAGCCCCGGAGCATCCGGCGGGCGCTGCGCGGGCGGCTGCAGCTCGACGAGGGCAACGCGAAGCTCGGGGGCCTCACGATGAGCCCGCGCGACCTCGCCGGCGTGCAGCGGGTCGTCGCGCTCGGCTGCGGCACGAGCTACCACGCCGGGATGGCCGCCACGATGGCGATCGAGGCGCTGGCGCGGGTCCCGGCGCGGGCCGAGATCGCGAGCGAGTTCCGGTACCGCCACCCGATCGTGCCGCGCGACGCGCTGTACTTCGCGATCTCGCAGTCCGGCGAGACGATCGACACCCTCGGCGCGGTCCAGGAGGTCCAGCTGAAGGGCGGCGAGGTGATGGGCGTGGTCAACGTCGTCGGGTCGACGATCGCGCGGACCTGCGCCCGCGGCGTGTACGTCCACTCGGGGCCGGAGATCGCCGTCGCCTCGACCAAGGCGTTCACGAGCCAGATCGCCGCGATGCACGTGTTCACCCTGATGCTCGCCCGGTGCACCAACCTGTCGATCGAGCAGGGGCGGGCGGTGGCGCGGGCCCTCGACGACGTGCCGGGCAAGGTCGCGCAGTACTTGCAGGAGCCGGGGCCGATCGAGGAGGCGGTCCAGAAGATCGCCCACGCCCGGTACGTGCTGTTCCTCGGCCGGGGCTACTCGTACCCGGTCGCGCTGGAAGGCGCGTTGAAGCTGAAGGAGATCGCGTACATCCCGTGCGAGGGCTACCCGTCGGGCGAGATGAAGCACGGGCCGATCGCGATGCTCGATCCGGGCGCGCCGGTCGTGTTCGTGGCCCCGCGCGACTCGCAGACCGAGAAGGCGATCTCGAACATGATGGAGGTCAAGGCCCGCGGGGCCTGCCTGATCGCGATCCACACCCGCGGCGACGAGGAGGTGGCGCGGCTCGCCGACATCTCGATCCCGGTCCCCGAGACCGCGGACTTCACGTCACCGCTGGTCACCGTGCTGCCCCTGCAGCTCCTCGCGTACCAGGCCGGTCTCGCGCTCGGTCGGGACGTCGACAAGCCGCGGAACCTCGCGAAGTCGGTCACCGTCGAATAGACGCCCTGCGCGCGTCCAGTCGCGCGCGAATGGGGGCACGATGGGGGTCGAGGTCCGCGCGATCGAGCTGCCGGGCGAGGCCGTTCGGTTCGTGAAGTCGTGGTGGCCGATCTACGTGGGAGATCCCCACTGGGTCCCGCCGCTGATCTCCGAGCGGAAGCGGTTCTTCGACCCGACCGTGAACCCGTACTTCAAGTACGCCACGATCCGGTGCTTCATGGCGTTCCGCGACGGGACGCCGGTCGGGACGATCGCCGCGACCGTCGACCACAAGCAGCAGGAGCACGAGGCCGGCGTCGGGCTGTTCGGGTTCTTCGAGTTCCACGACGACCCCGAGGTCGCCGGGGCCCTGCTCGACGCCGCGAAGGCGTTCCTGGCCGGGGAGGGGATGAAGGTCGCGCGCGGCCCGTTCAACTTCAACAGCAACCACGAGTTCGGACTGCTGGTCGACGGGTTCGACACCGATCCGTGCATCGCGAACCCGCACAACCGGGCGTACTACGGAGCGATGTACGAGCGGCTCGGGCTGGTCAAGGCGATGGACTGGTACGCCTACTGGCTCGACAAGGGCGAGATGCCGCCTCGGATCGCCGCGATCAACAAGCGGTTCATGGACCGCAACCCGAACGTGACGCTCCGCAAGGTCGACATGGCGAACTGGGAGGCCGAGGTCAAGCTGTTCTACGAGATCTACAACGACAGCTGGGAGAACAACTGGGGCCACATCCACTTCTCCCTCGACGAGTTCATGTTCACCGCCGAGGGCCTGAAGCAGGTGATCAACCCGGACCTGTGCTGGTTCTGCTACGTCGGGGACGAGGTCGCGGGCGCGTCGATCACCCTGCCGGACTTCAACCAGGTCGCGAAGAAGATGAACGGCCGGATCTTCCCGTTCGGCTGGTGGCATTACCTGATGGGCCGCAACAAGATCGACGTGCTGCGGGTGTTCGTCCTCGGGATCCGGCAGAAGTTCCAGCACCTGCCGCTCGGGTCGCCGCTGTACACGAAGACGTGGGAAGAGGGGCAGAAGCTGCCGATCCGCGGCGCCGAGTGCTCGCTGATCCTCGACGTGAACACCCGGATGCGGGGCGCGATGGAGAAGCTCGGCGGCCGGATCTACAAGACGTATCGAACGTACGAGATCGCGCTGGTGCCGGGCGGGCTCGGCGACCAGCGGAAGCCCGGCGATCCCGACCCCGCGGCTCCCGCGACGGACCCGTGATTCCCGCTGCCGGAAGGGTGGGGCGGAGGCCCAGACAACTCAGTCTCTGATCCGGATCACCGCCCCCTCGTCCGGGCGGGCGGTGATCGCGGTCCACCCGTCCGGCACGGCCGGGGCGAGGTGATCGAACAGCCAGGCGGCGTCGCGGGGGGCCAGGTTCACGCACCCGTGGCTCGCCGGGTGGCCGAACCCCCAGTGCCAGTACGCGCCGTGCAGCGCGTAGTACCGCCGGAAGAACATCGTCCACGGCACGTCCTCGACCCGGTACCAGTCCTCGGCGCCCGGGCGGGACTCCATCGTGTCGAGCGCGGCCTTCGACTGGAGGCGGTACGCGCCGGTCGGGGTGCGGCGCTCGGACACCCCGGTGCTGACGACGGTGAAGTACACGGGCTCGTCGCCGGCGTACACCGTCAGGGCCTGCTGATCGAGGTCCACGTCGACCCAGGTGTCCGTCGGACCTGCGCCGTCGGGGCGGGCAGGGGACGGCGTCCAGTGGCGGAT
>JBEBJW010000115.1:0-10588 GCA_040079715.1 Myxococcota bacterium
CAGCCGCCGGGCGCGTCCGGTCGATCCTCGACCCGCAGCACGTCCCCCTCGGCCAGGATCCACACCCCGCCGCGGGTGGAGGCCGTCGCGAACCCGAGGGTGCCGACCCGGATCGCGGCGCTCGCCGGGATCGGGGTCCAGGTGTCCCACGGCGCCTCGCTCCGGACCACGCCGACCCCGCGGACCACCGCCCACGCGACGCCGTCCGCCGCGCGCTCCAGGTCCTGGAGGGCCGCGCGGGGAGGCAGCACCACGCACGACCAGCCAGGATCGGCGTCGGTGAGGACGCGGTCGAGCGGCGCGTGACACAGCCGGTCGCGGGTACCGTACAGCACCTCCCCGTCGATCTCGAGCACCGCCGCCGCCCCTCCGGAGGTGGCGTCGGGGATCACCGGGGTCGGGCCTGGGACCAGGTGCGGGATCGGGCTGGCCGGATCCGCCACCGCGAGGGCGAACGGCGACGCGAACCACGCGCGCCCGCGGTCTCCGCTCGCGCACCCGAGGTACGCGCCCCGGGCGCCGACCCCCGGGAGCGGTTCGGGTTCCGCGCCCTCGCGGAGGCGGTGGATCGCGGTGCGACCGACCATCCACGCGTCCCCGCGGGCGTCGGGGCACGCGGTCATCCCGCGGGTCGGCCACTCGAGGTATTCGTCGGCGGGGCCGAGGTGTCGGATGCCCCCCCAGGTCGTGATCCACAGGCCGTGCGGCGCGGGCGCGATCCGGATCATTCCCCCGTCCGGGACCCAGCTCGTGGTCCGCGGGTTCGGCAGGTGCCGCAGCCCGAGCTCGCCCGAGATCCACAAGCCACCCTCTCGGTCGACGAGGGCCGAGCCGCAGCAGGTCGACGGCCCGAGCAGGTCCTCCGCCCGGTCGTCGGCGCCGAGCCGCACCACCGCCCGGTCCAGCACCGCGAACAGGTCTGGACCGCGGCGCGCGAGGTCGATCCCGCGGGCTGGATCGTCGAACACGGTTCGGGGGACGCCGTCGCGGAGGGCGACCACCGTGGCCTGGTTGTTGGCGGCGCGGTCGCGGTTGGCGATGTACACCACGGAACCGTCGCCGCGCTCGACCGCCCGCAACGCGTCGGTGCACGGGCCGAGATCCGTCGCTCGGTCCGGCGTCACCCGGAGCAGCCGGCCGAGCGCCTCGACGAACACCGCTCCGTCGTCGGCGGCGCCGATCACGCGGGGCTCCGGACCCCACGGACCGGTCACGTCGCGGAACTCACCTTCGCCGTCGACGACCACCCGGTCTGCGCCGGTGACCCACAGCCGCCCCCGCCGGTCGACCTGCGCGGACGCGACCGGGGCGACCGGGACCGCCAGCGGCCGCAGCGCGTCGCTCGGCCCGACGTCCGCGAACCCGATCGCCGGATCGCGGACCACGATCCGGTCGGCGGCGCCGGGCCCGAGCACGAGGTCACCGCCGGCGGGCGTCACGCGGGTGACGCGGGCGCCGTCCAGCCGGGCGACGCCCTCGCTGGTGGCGACCCACACGAAGCCGCGCGCGTCCTGCCCGACCCCGAAGCTCGCGGTGGAGGGCAACCCGTCGTCGGCGGTCCACAGGCGGGACGCGAACGGGCCGCGCGTGCCCGGCGCGGCGTGGGCGGTCGCGCCCACGGCCAGGGCCAGGGCCAGCACCGCGGCGGCGATCACGCGCATCGGCCCTCCGACCCAGCGTACACTAGAACGCCACGTTGCACTTGGTGACCGTGGTCGGGGCCGACCTCGAGGTCACGATGATGTCGGTCGCGTGGATCCCGGACACCAGCACGCTTCCGGCGCCGTCGAGAACGCCGAGGGTGAACGGAGTGCTCCCGTCCGACGGGAACACCCACATGTCGTCGCCGGCGACACCGGACGGTTGGGTGAACCGGAACGGCGCGCACAGCACGCCCCGGTGGTTGTTCATCCGGGTGATCTTCGGCTCCCACCCGCTGGGGAGCGGCGCGAGCATCCCGACCACCGCAGGGCGTTCCTCGGGCTTGGTGATCGACCAGTCCCGAGCCGCCGAGCGGTCGCTGTAGGTCGCGTCGATCGTGTCCCAGCACGGCCCCGGCTGGAACAGCAGGCTGCGGTGCGCGCGGGGGTCGTTCGCCGGGTGCCCCGAGCAGAACTTGTTGGACTCGATCTGGTTGTCCATCACGCACGCCGCCCGCTGACCGAATCGCTCGTAGTCCGGGTCGGGGTGGCCGGCGAACCGGGCTCCGGTGCAGAAGTTCTGGGCGTTCCAGTTGGTGCCCATGTACTCGTCCCCGAGCCCGAGCGCGAGGTGACCGAGCTCGTGGATCAGGGTCTGCGGCTGATCGGACCAGTACCCGCTCGCCATCGGCGCGATCGTCACCACGGCGGTGGCCGTGTCGAGCACCCGACTCAGGAACCCGCCGGGCCAACTGGAGTAGGGACGTCGGGTGTTGTCGAGGTCGAACTGGATGTCGGCCGAATCCCACAACTGCCCGTCGTCCGCGATCTTCAGCTCCTCGATCAGGAACTGACCGTCGGTGGCGTCGTACAGGTACTGCGAGGCGTCGCGAAACCGCTGCTCGAGGACCTCCAGCTCGGCGTCCGACGCGTCCCACGACAGCGACACGACGAGGTGCAGGCCGATCACCGGCTGCTCGACGTTCAGCTGGAGCGCGACGGGCTCCACCGCGTACGGGTACTGGACCGGCTCCGGGATGACGTAGTCGCCGAGCGCGCCGTCGGCCCCGACCTCGCGGCTCGCCTGGTACACCCGAGCCACCCAGCCGTCGTGGTCGGGCTTGTAGCCCACGAACGTCTCGACCAGCTTGCGCGCCATCAGGTGCGACCCGTGCGGGATCGGCGTCATCACCCGGCGCGTGCCGGTGGCGTCGGTCGAGCCGACCCACGCGCCGTCGACGAACACCTCGGCCGACGCGGAGGGCAGGCCGGTCGGATCGAACACGTTCACCGTCACCCAGTACCCGAGGATCATCGGCCACCTCCGCCCGCCACGAGCCACGTCCCAGGACCGGGGACGTCGGTGATCACCGCCCCGGCGCCCGCCGCCACCGCGACGTCGACCCGCTTCCAGTCGGGTGATCCGTCCGCGCGCCACCACAGCGTGGGAGCGGGATCCACCGCCGCGCCGATGTCCAGCACCCACCCGGCGTACCCCCAGGCCGGGGGCTGCACGTCCACCGACCACGTCGCCTGGATCTGCGCGTCGCCGAGGTCCTCGGGGAGGCCGTCCAACGGGCGCTCGACCCGGGTCAGGAGCAGGCGCGCGTCCTTCGGCACGTCGGTCGGATCGACCGAGACCCGCAGGTTGCCGTCCAGCGACGGGTGCGTCATCCGCTGCGTGGGGTCCGTCGGGCGGATCACGAACGACGCGCGGTGTGGCTCGACCCACCCCTCGACCGGGACTTCGATCAGCAGTTGGCCCTGCGCGACCGGGCTCGGCAGGTCGACGACGGTCACGGCGTACCGGCCGTCCGCCTCGTCCGCGACCTCGAGCGTCGTCGGTGGGTCGGTCGGTCGGCCGAGGAGCCGGACGGTGGGCCGCGCTCCGATCGGCGGGTCGACCTCGAACCGGAACGTCACGCTCCCGAAGTCCGGACTCGCCTCGAATCGCCCCGACACCAGGTGCGGCTCGCCAGCGAACGCCGACCCCGACATCCACGCGGCTCCGCAAAGCCACAGATTCATCCGACCTCCCTCCGGTCCCGCCCGGTGACGTCAGCGTCGCCTCGCGCCGGGGGCGGAGCGAGTCCCCAGATCTGTGGACGCTCCGCGACTGGCGACCCACCGGTCGCCCCGTCACGCCGATCGGATAGATCCCGCTGCTCCGGAGGGATCATGGTCGTCGCGTTGCTGCTCGCCGCCTGCCGCGAGGACGACCCCACCGGGCCCGGCGCCCCGAGCCCGCTGCTCGACGTGGCCGAGACCGAGGCGTGGACGATCCCCGGCCTGCGCGGCCCGGCGTACGTCGTGCGGGTCGAGGGGAACATCCCGTACGTGTACGCCGCCGACCGGACCGATCTCGCCCGCGCCGTCGGGTTCGTGGTCGCGCGGGACCGGTACTTCATGATCGAGATGATCCGCCGGCTCGCGCAGGGTCGGGTGTCGGAGCTGCTCGGCGACGAGGGCCTCGCCGCGGACCAGGAGTCGCGCGGGATCGGGATGACCCGGGTGGCGGCGCAGTACCTCGCCCAGCTCGACGCCGACCCCGAGTGGGGGCCGATCGCCGACGCGTACGCCGCCGGGATCAACGCGTACGTCGCCGAGGCGAAGAACCACCGCCTGCCGCCGCCGTCCGAGCTCGAGACCCTCGGGCCGGTCCTCGGGAGCCCGGACCCGGTCGACCTGATGACCGACTGGACCCGCGCCGACGTGGCCGCGGTCGCCGCGACCCTCGTGTACAACCTCGGGTTCGAGACCACCGACGTCGGGCGGGCCGAGACCCGCGCCGCGCTCCCCGGCCTGTTCGCCGGGGCCCCGCTCGAGGCCGAGCGCCGCGCCGGGGCCCTCGAAGACCTGCTCGACCCGGTCCACCCGGTGTTCGAGGTGGCGTCCGCGCCTGGGTGGGGCACCGCCGGCGCCCGCCGATCCGCGGTCCGCCCGCTCGCGCCCCAGGTCCGGTCGGTGCCGGCGGCGGTGCTCGACCGGCTGATCGCCCGGATGGACCGGGTCGAGCGGCGGTTCGGCCACGACCGCGAGTCCGGGTTCGGATCGAACGCGTGGGCGGTCGGGGGCTACGCGTCGGCCGACGGGCGGTCGCTCCTCGCCGGCGACGGCCACCTGTCGCTGTCGATCCCCCCGCTGTTCACCCAGATCGGGATGGACACCGTCGAGCTCGGCGGCGGCGACATCCACCAGGTCGGCCTCGCGCTCCCCGGCCTGCCGACCCTCGCCGTCGGGACGAACGGGGACGTCGCGTGGTCGCAGACCCAGCTGTTCGGCGACATCACCGACTGGTACCGCGAGGAGCTCCGCCTCGACGCGTCCGGTCGCCCGGTCGACGCGCGGTTCCAGGGCGCGTGGAAGCCGCTGGTCGCGATCGACGAGGCGTACCTCGTCGCGGACGTGCCGTTCCTCGGCAGCGTGGGCCGGACCGAGACCTGGACCCGGTACGAGACGTTCGACGGCCGGCTGATCGCCGACGTCGAGGGCCGCGAGGGGACCGACGCCGGCCCCGGGGAGTCGGTGATCAACGTCCAGGGCGTGGCGATCGTCCCCGGAGACCTCGACGGCGACGGGGTGATCACCGCGGTGTCGTTCGACTACGCCGGGTTCGACACCGGCAACCTGATCCTCGCGTCGGACGGGTTCGGCCACGCGACCGACGTGTGGAGCTTCCGCGACGCGACGAAGCGGCTGGTCGCGTACAGCCAGAACATGGTCGCGAGCGACCGGAACGGCGACATCCTGTACACCGGGTACCAGGCCGTCCCGTGCCGCGGGTACCTCCCGCGGGACCCCGACGGGTCGTTCGCCGACGGCGCCGATCCGACCGGGCTGATCGACGGGACCACCTACGGCGGGTTCACGATCCCGGTCGACGCCGACGGCCTGGTGGACGAGTCGTTCGCCGACGATCCCTACCGGTGCGTGGTCCCGTTCGACGCGTACCCCCAGAGCGTGTCGCCGTCCGAGGGGTTCGTGCTGACCGCGAACAACGACATCGCGCCGATCTCGTTCGACGACGACCTGTTCGACGAGCCGTGGTACGTCGGCGGCCCGTGGCTCGAGGGGTTCCGGGCCGACCGGATCGCCCGCCTGCTGACGGACGAGGTCGCCGCCGGGACCGCGGACCTCGCGGCGATGTCCCGGATCCAGGGCGACCACCACAGCACCGTCGCCGAGCGGTTCCTGCCGACGCTGGTCGCCGCGTTCGACGTCGCCCGGTCCGGGTCCGACCCGCGCGCCGCGGCGGTGTACGCCCGGAACGCCGACCGGTTCGCCGAGGTCGAGCAGCGGCTCGCCACATGGCGGGACGCGGACTACCCGGCGCGGGCCGGGGTCGAGACGTTCTACCTCCACCCCGAGCCCGGCGACGCCGAGCACGCCGTCGCGACGATGATCTGGAACGCGTGGATCGGCGAGTTCGCGCTCCGCCTGTTCGAGGACGAGGCGCTGCCGGACGTGTTCTACCCGAGCGGCGACACCGGCCGGACCCGGTCGATGGCGTCGTTCCTCGACGGGCGTGGCCCCGGCAACCCCGGCGGGCTCGCGTCGTGGACCCCGACCACCCAGGAGTCCGCGTTCTTCGACGTCCTGTCGACCCCCGAGCGCGAGACGAGCGACGAGCTGATCCTCGCGTCGCTCGAGGCCGCACTCGACGCGCTGACCGGCCCGTCGACCGGCCCCGGCACCGGCGGGTTCGGCACCGCGGACATGTCGCGCTGGCTGTGGGGCTACCGGCACCTCGCGAAGTTCGAGTCCCTGCTGTCCGAGGTGGTGGACGAAGACGACCCGTTCGGGTTCCTGATCGGCCTGTTCTCGGTCACCCCGGACCAGCTCCCGTTGGCGGACGACCTGTCGCCGACCGATCCGCGCGCGGCGCTGCCGTGGTTCCCGCGCGACGGCGATCACCTGAACGTCGACGCCGGCAACCCCGGGTTCGCGCGCGACGAGTGGATGTACGGCTCGGGACCGGTGTTCCGGATGGTGATCGCCCTCGGACCGGACGGCGCGGAGGGGGTGAACATGCTGCCCGGAGGCCAATCGGGGCTCGTCGACAGTCCGTACTTCGCCGACCAGGCCGCACAGTGGCTCGGCAACGACACCTGGCCGCTCCACACCGCGCTCGACCAGGTGATCACGGCCGCGACCGGACGGGAGACGTTCTCGGCGCCGTGACGCCTCGCTCCGGTCCGGCGTGTTAGGTCGATCTGGGTTTCGAACCCGAAGATCGGCGCACCGCGCAGGAGGAGACCATGAAGATTCAGCTCTACCCGTTGTTCCTGTTCGCCCTCGCAGCCTGTGGTGGCGACAAGGACGGCACGACCGACACCGGCGCCACCGACGGCGACGCCGACACCGACGCCGACAGCGACAGCGACGCCGACGCCGACAGTGACACCGACACCGACTCGGACACCGATCCGACCGGCGCCGGGTTCACGATCTCCGGCACCGCGGTCGACGTGTTCAGCCAGGGCCCGGCGGCCGAGGGCCTGTGCATCGACCTCGTCGACCCGTCCCCGGTGCTCGCGGGCGGCGATCCGGCGATCATCAACTCGTCCACCGTCGGCGCTGGCGGCGCGTTCACGTTCACCGGCGTGGTGAACACGAGCGCGATCGGCCTGCTCCAGTCGGTCAAGGACTGCGACGGCGACCCGTCGACCGTGTACACCTCGGCCACCCCGATCGACCCGGCGGCGCTCCTCGGCCTCGGCGACGGCGACACCCTGTCCGGCCGGACCGCGTTCTCGATCTCGAACACGTTCCTCGCCGCGCTCGAGCAGTCGGCGACCGGCATCGGCTACGCCGGTGACCTCGGCGACGACGGCTTCATGTTCGGGTTCACGTTCGACGCCACCGGGGCCCCGGTCAGCGGCGCGACCGTGACCTGCTCGAGCTGCGGCTCGACCTGGTACCTCGACGCTGACCCGACCGACGGCGGCCTGTACGGCGCCGGCGCGAGCCTGAACACCGAGACCGACGCGGCGAGCGGCGCGGCGTTCCTGATCCCGCAGGGCCCGATCGGCACCTACGGGGCGGACGACGGCGGCACGCACACCTGGGCCGACCAGCTCAACGGGTCGAACCCGGGCTCGGCCACCGTCACCGCGTTCATCGCGCAGTAGTCGGCACCGCGGCCGCGCGGACGGTGGGGACGTCGTCGACGTCCTCGCCGTCCCCCCGCAGCTCGACGTACCCGCGCCCGAGCTTGACCCGCACGAGCTGGTCAGCGAGGCGGCGCGCCTCGTCGATCGACTCTGCGGGGACCCGCGTGATCCGGCCCTCGGTCCCGACGCTCCCGTGCCGCGTCCGGACCTCGATCCCGTCGATCACGAGCTCCCAGAACCGCCGCTCGTCGCCCTCGGTCGCCTCGAAGTACCGTCCGGCCATCCGTTCACTCCGCAAGTGTCCGGATCATGACCCGGATCACGGACCGGTGGGGATCCGGGCGGTCTCACCCGGCGTCGCGGGACCCGCCGCGGTCGGCGCCGGACCGGGCGTCGGATCCGAGATCGCGGCCGCGTGGCTCGGCAACACGTCTCCGTCCTGGCCGACGAGCGTGATCACCCGGGCGGCGTTCGGACCGGCCTGGATCGGCCGCCCGCGCCACCGGGCGAACACGAACGTGAACTCCGCGCCGAACAGGAGCACCTGCGCCACGTACTGCGTGTACAGCAGCATCGCCGCCAGCGCGCTCGCCGCCCCGAACGTCGACCCGGCCCCGACGGTGCGCAGGTAGTAGGCGATCCCGTGCTTGCCGCCGACGAACAGCGCGGCCGACACCCCAGCGCCGACCACCACGTCCCGCCATTGGATCCGCACGTCCGGCAGGGTCTTGTACACGACGCACAGCAGCACGGTGACGATCCCGAGGGTCGAGCCCTCCTCGCCGATCCGCGCCAGCAGCCACCCGGGCTGCAGCGCCTCCGACGCGCGCGACGCCAGCGCGTGGAACACGATCGTCGCCACCAGCGACGCGAGCAGCAGCAACCCGCACAGCGCGACCGACGCGAACGCGAGCAGCTTGCGGCGGACCACCTCGACCATCCCCGGGCCGCGGATCGCGCGGACCCCCCACACCTGGTTCAGGGTCGCCTGCAGGTGGAGGAACCCGCGGGCGCCGCCGTACAGGCTCGCCAGCAGCCCGAGCGAGCCCGCCGCCCACCCCGGACCGCGGTGGTGGTCCGCCCCGTCGACCAGCACCCGGACCGCGGCCGCGATCTCCGGGCTCAGCAGCGTCCGCAGCTCGCGGTCGAGCTTCTCGGCCGCGGCCTCCGGTCCGAGCAGCCACCCGACCACCGCCGTCGCGACCACCAGCAGCGGGGCCGCCGAGAACAGCGCGTAGAACGCGAGGGCCGCGCCCTGGAGCGTCGCGCGATCGTTGCGCCACTCCCGGAACGTCTCGGACAACAGGGTCCACAACACCATGGCGCATGGTAGCCCGCGGGGCTGCGACGATCTTGCGACGGCCCGTCCGCCGGCGCCGCGTTCCGAGAGGAGCGGGAGGTGGTCGATGTGGTCCGTGATCTCGGTGGCGTACGCGCAGGCGCTGACCAACCCGTCGCTGGACGGCCCGGTGCCGACCGGGGTGCCGAACGCGCTCGTCGCGGACGACTGGACGTTCCTCGGGGCGACCGACCTCGGCATCGACGGCGCCGACCTCGACTGCACGCCGGGGGTGTTGTCGCTCGCGTCGCCGGACGGCGGGACGTACGTCCGGGCGGTGTCGTACTTCGATCCGATCGCCGGCGACTACGTGACCGGCGGCGCGGCAGCCGAGGTCACCGATCTCGTGGTCGGCGCGCCGTACCTGGTGTCGTTCGACGCGGCGGTGGTCCGCCAGTGGGGCCAGAGCACCGGGGCGTGGACCGTCACCCTCGGCGGGGCGTCGATCGACGCGCCGGACCTCGCGGTCCCGGCGGGCAACCCGGCCCAGGGGCCGTGGGTCCGCCAGCAGGTCGGGCCGTTCACCGCGGTCGCCGCGACCGATCTGCTGGTCCTGCGGCCGGTGAGCCGCGAGGACGGGACCACCCTGTCGCCGTCGCTCCCGAACAACCTGTGCAACTACGCGAGCAACCCGCTCGCGGCGGATCTGCTGCTCGACGGGGTGGAGATCGTCGGCGACGGGGACTTCGACGGGCTGTTCGACGACGCCGAGGCGCTCGCCGGCACCGATCCGGCCGACCCCGACACCGACGACGACGGCCTGACCGACGGGGACGAGCTCGCGTACCCGACCGACCCGCTCGACGACGACACCGACGACGACGGGCTGCTCGACGGGGACGAGGTCGCGCACGGGACGCTCCCGACGAGCGACGACACCGACGGCGACGCGCTGCCGGACGGGGCGGAGGTCGGCCTCGGCACCGATCCGTCCGACACCGACTCCGACGACGACGGCCTGCTCGACGGCGAGGAGCTCGGCGTCGCGGACCCCCTCGACGCCGACACCGACGACGACGGGCTGACCGACGGCGACGAGATCGCGCACGGCACGACCCCGACCGACGAGGACACCGACGACGACGGGATCACCGACGGCGACGAGGTCGCGACCGGGACCGACCCGACCGATCCGCGGGATCCGGGCCCGACCACGACCGAGCCGACCGAGCCGACCGAGCCGACGGGCGCCGACACCGCCGACAGCGGAGACACCGGGCTGCCCGAGGATCGGTCGCCGAAGGAGGACCCGTTCGGGGACGTGGTCGGCTGCGACTGCGCGACCGGCGCGTCGACCGGGCCCGGGTGGTGGCTGCTCGCGGTGTTCCCCCTCGTCGGACGGGCCCGCCGCGCCCGTGCGTGAGCGCCCGCGCCGTCATCGGCCCCGTCGTTCCGCGATCCGCCCACCGGAGCGGTCGGGGCTTGATACTGAGCGTCGATGGCAGATCCCCACCACGTCGAGCCCCTCGACGGCTTCGACCGCCTCACCGTCCGCC
>JBEBJW010000116.1:0-10523 GCA_040079715.1 Myxococcota bacterium
TCCCCGGCGACGGTGAGGTGATCGAGGGCGCGGCGACGGTCGACGAGTCGGCGATCACCGGCGAGTCGGCCCCGGTCGTCCGGGAAGCCGGCAGCGACCGGTCCGGGGTGACCGGCGGGACGCGCCTGCTGTCGGACCAGATCGTAGTCCGGATCGACGCTGCCCCGGGCGACACGTTCCTCGATCGGATGATCCGGCTGGTGGAGGGCGCCGAGCGCCAGCGCACCCCGAACGAGATCGCGCTGTCGGTGCTGCTCGCCGCGCTGACCCTGGTGTTCCTGCTGGTGGTGGTCACCCTGCCGCCGATCGCGATGTTCCTCGACATCCCGATCGACCGGGTCACGCTGATCGCGCTGTTCGTCTGTCTGATCCCGACGACGATCGGCGCGCTGCTGCCGGCGATCGGGATCGCGGGGATGGACCGGGCCCTGCGCGCCAACGTGGTCGCGAAGTCGGGCCGGGCGGTCGAGGTGTGCGGCGACGTCGACATCCTGCTGCTCGACAAGACCGGCACGATCACCGTCGGCGCCCGGCAGGCGACGCGGTTCGTCGCGATGCCGGGGGTGCCCGAGGCCCAGCTCCGGCTGGTCGCGGCGCTGGCGTCGCTCGAGGATCCCACCCCGGAGGGCAAGTCGATCGTCGAGCTCGCGCGGCGCCAGGGTGCCGAGCTGCCGGAGGCGCCCGGCGGCGAGTTCGTTCCGTTCTCGGCGAACACCCGGATGTCCGGCGTCGACCTGCCGGACGGTCGGTGTCTGCGGAAGGGCGCGTCGAGCCAGGTGGTCGGGTGGGTCCGTCAGCTCGGCGGACAGACCCCGGGCGCCCTCCAGCGCGCCGTCGACGAGATCGCCCGCACCGGCGGCACCCCGCTCGCCGTGTCCGAGGGGTCGCAGATCCTCGGGGTGGTGGCGCTGACCGACGTGCTGAAGCCCGGCATCAAGGAGCGGTTCGGCCGCCTCCGGGCGATGGGCCTCGAGACCCTGATGATCACCGGCGACAACCCGCTGACCGCCGCCGCGATCGCCGCCGAGGCCGGCGTCGACGGGTTCCTCGCCGAGGCGACCCCGGAGGACAAGCTGGCGCGGATCCGCGCCGAGCAGGCCGCCGGCAAGTTGGTGGCGATGATGGGCGACGGGACCAACGACGCCCCCGCGCTCGCCCAGGCCGACGTCGGGCTGGCGATGAACGCCGGGACCCAGCCCGCGAAGGAGGCCGCGAACCTGATCGACCTCGACTCCGATCCCACCAAGCTGCTCGAGGTCGTCGAGGTCGGCAAGCAGCTCCTGCTGACCCGGGGCGCGCTGACCACGTTCAGCATCGCGAACGACGTGGCGAAGTACTTCGCGATCCTGCCGGCCCTGTTCGTCACCGTGCCGGCCCTCGCCGCGCTCGAGGTGCTCGACATCATGGACCTGACCAGCGCCCGGAGCGCGATCCTGTCGGCGGTGATCTTCAACGCGCTGATCATCCCGGCCCTCGTCCCGCTCGCGCTGCGCGGGGTGCAGCTCCGGCCGACCAGCGCCGGCAACCTCCTGCTGCGGAACCTGCTGATCTATGGCGTCGGCGGGGTCATCGCCCCGTTCGTCGGCATCAAGCTGATCGACGTGCTGCTCACCCTCGTCGGAATCGCGTGAGGCGACCCATGACCACCCTGCTCGTTCGATCCGTTCGGTTCTCGCTGGTGTGGATCCTCGCGGTCGGCCTCGCCTGGCCGCTCGCCACCACCGTCGTCGGCGGGCTGCTGTTCCCGCACCGCGCGACCGGGAGCGTGGTGGTGCGCGACGGGGTGGCGGTCGGGTCCGAGCTCGTCGGCCAGCCGTTCGTGTCCGACCGGTACCTGATCGGCCGCCCGTCGACCTGCGCGTTCGACCCGTTCGCGCTCGCGGGCAGCAATCAGGCCGCCAGCAACCCCGACCTGCGGACCCGGGCCGCCGCCGCGTCCGCCGCGATCGCCGCCCGGGAGGGCGTCGCCCGGGAGGTGATCCCGGTCGAGCTCGTCGCGGCGTCCGGATCGTGCATCGACCCCGACCTCACCGTTCCCGGGGCCGCGCTGCAGCTCCCCCGGATCGCGCGGGCCCGGAAGCTGCCGGTCGACCGGGTCGAGGCCGTGCTGACGGCACAGCTCCGTGGGACCGGCCCGCTCGCGCTCGGCCCCGCCCGGGTCAACGTGCTGGCGTTCAACCTCGCGCTCGACGACCTGCAGCGATGAGGCACGCTGTCCACCCCGGCCTCCCCGGCCACCTCGGCCGCGCGACCCAGGGGCGCGGAGCCCGCCGCGCGGGCAGGAGCGCGTGATGCACCGGCCGACCCCGGAGGAGATGCTGGTCCGCGCCGCCGAGGAGGAGGCCAAGCGGGGGAAGGGCCACCTCAAGGTGTTCTTCGGGGCCGCGCCCGGCGTCGGGAAGACCTACGCGATGCTCGAGGCCGGCCAGCGCCAGCGCGCGGTCGGCGTGGACGTGGTGCTCGGGTGGGTCGAGACCCACGGTCGGGCCGAGACCGAGGCGCTGACCGTCGGGTTCGAGCGGATCCCCCCGCGGCGGGTCGAGCACGGGCCGATCGCGCTGGCGGAGTTCGACCTCGAGGCGGCGCTGGCCCGACGGCCGGCGCTGATCCTGGTCGACGAGCTGCCGCACACCAACGCCCCGGGCTCGACCCACACCCGCCGGTGGCAGGACGTCGAGGAGCTGCTCGCCGCCGGGATCGACGTCCACACCACGCTGAACGTCCAGCACCTCGAGAGCCTCAACGACGTGGTGGCCCAGATCACCGGGGTGCGGGTCCGCGAGACCGTCCCGGACGCACTGATCGACGCCGCCGAGGTCGTCGAGATGGTCGACCTGACCCCGGACGACCTGATCGCCCGGCTCGAGCAGGGCAAGGTCTACGTCGGGGATCGCGCCGATCGGGCGCTCGACGGCTTCTTCCGGCGCGGGAACCTCGTGGCGCTGCGGGAGCTGGCGCTGCGGCGCGCCGCCGAGCGGGCCGACGCCGATGTCCTGAGCTTTCGTCGCGACGCGGGGATCGAGGAGCCGTGGCCCGCCGGAGAGCGGCTGCTGGTCGCCGTCGGGCCCGCACCGCAAGGAGCCGACCTGATCCGCGCCGCCGCCCGGATCGCCGGGCGCCTCCACGCGCCGTGGATCGCGGCGTCGGTCGAAGGGTCGTCGCAGACCGACACCGCGCGGGCGCAGGTCGCGGCCCACCTGACCCTCGCCGAGCGCCTGGGGGCGGAGGCGGTGGTCCTCCGGAGCGAGCGCGCCGTCGACGAGCTCCTCGCCTACGCGCGGACCCGGAACGTGACCCGGATCCTGGTCGGGCGGCCGACACACTCGGTGTGGCGCGACCGGCTGTCCGGCTCGTTCCTCGACGCGCTGGTCCGGAGCGCGCAGGGCATCGACGTGATCGTGACCACCGGCGAGGTGGCGCCGCCCCACCGGCCTCCCGCAGCGCCGCTCGACCGCCCGACCGCCCGGGAGGTGGCGCAGGTGCTGCTGATCGTCGGGGTCGCGTCCGCGGTCGGGCTGGTGACGCGCGACCTGTTCGATCTCGCCGATCAGGCGATGATCCACCTGCTCGCGGTGGTGGTGGCGGCGTCGCGGGTCGGTCGCGCGGCGTCGATGGTGGCGGTGCTCGCGGCGGTCGCGGCGCTCGACTTCCTGTTCGTCCCTCCGTTCTACACGTTCGCGGTGTCGGACGGACGGTACCTGCTGAGCTTCGCGGTGATGGGGATCGTCGGTCTGACGGTCAGCCACCTCACCCACCGGGTCCGGTCGCAGGCGGACGCCGCGCTCGAGCGGGAGCGGCGCACGGCGGCCCTGCACGCGATGAGCCGGGAGCTGGCCGGCCTGAACGCGCCGTCCGAGATCGCGCACAGCGCGGTCCGCCACCTGCGGGTCCTGCTCGACGCGGACGTGTCGCTGGTCCGGGCCGAGGACGGCGCGCTCGAGCCGCTGGCGGGGGAGGCGCTCGGTCCGCGCGACCTCGCGGTGGTGCAGTGGGTGGTGGGCCACGGGCAGCCGGCGGGCGCCGGGACCGACACCCTCCCCGGCGGCCGGAGGCTGTTCGTGCCGCTGCGCGCGGGGTCCGGGGTCGTCGGCGCGCTCGGGCTCGACCTCGGGGACCGGCCCTCCCCCGGTCGGCGCGCGCTGGTCGAGGTCGCGGCGGCCACGATCGCGCTGGCGCTCGAGCGGGCGTGGCTCGCCGAGTCGTCGGAGACTGCGCGGCTGGTCCTCGAGACCGAGCGGACCCGGACGAGCCTGCTGTCCGCGGTGTCGCACGACCTGCGCACGCCGCTCGCGTCGATCACCGGCGCGGCGGGGGCGGCGTTGACCGGCACCGATCTGACGGCCGAGGAGCGGGACGAGCTGCTGTCGACGATCCGCGACGAAGGCCAGCGGCTCGGCCGGTTGATCCAGGGGCTGCTCGATCTGACGCTGCTCGCGGCCGACCCGGCGGCGAAGATGGAGTGGGTGCCGATCGACGAGATCGTCGCGAGCGCGGTCGACCGGCTCGACGCGCCGAACGTGTCGGTCCGGTTGCCCGAGCCGCTGCTGATGGTCCAGATGGACCCGGTGCTGGTGGACCAGCTCCTGTTCAACCTGCTCGAGAACGCGACCAAGCACGCGCCGGGGAGCGAGATCGAGGTGTCGGCCCACGCCGCGGGCGACGAGGTGGTGGTCGAGGTCGCCGATCGGGGCCCGGGGCTGCCGCCCGGCGCGGCCGCGCTCGTGTTCGAGCGGTTCTGGCGCGCCCCAGACGGCCACCGCACCGAGGGCGCAGGCCTCGGGCTGGCGATCGCCGCCGCGATCGCGCGGGCCCACGGCGGGCGCGTCCACGCCCGGACCCGGGACGGCGGCGGCTCGGTGTTCGGGTTCTCCCTCCCGGTGCGCCATGAATGACCAGCCATTGGTGCTGATCGTGGAGGACGACACGGCGCTGCGGCGGTTCCTCCGGGCGGCGCTCGAGGCGGACGGCCTGCGGGTGGTCGAGGCGTGGAACGGCGCCGAGGCGGTGTCGCTGGCGATGCAGTACGTGCCGGAGGTGGTCCTGATGGACCTCGGGCTCCCCGACATCGACGGGGTCGAGGTCACCCGCCGGCTCCGGGCGTGGATGACCGCTCCGATCCTCGTGGTGTCGGCCCGGGGGCACGAGCGACAGAAGGTCGAGGCGCTGGACGCCGGCGCCGACGACTACCTGACCAAGCCGTTCGGGGTGCCGGAGCTGGTCGCGCGGATCCGGGCCGCGCTCCGTCGGGTCGCCCGAACGGCGTCGGCCGGGGCGGTGCTCGAGGTGGGCGCGCTGCGGGTGGACTTCGAGGCGCGCAGGGTCACGCTCGGTGGCGCGGAGGTCCACCTCACCCCGCTCGAGTACCGGCTGCTCGCGGTGCTGGCGCGGCACGCCGGCAAGGTCGTGACGCACGGCCAGCTGCTCGAGGCGGTGTGGGGTCCGCGCCGCGCCGATCAGGCCCAGTCCCTGCGGGTCCACATGACCCACCTCCGGCGGAAGCTCGAACAGGGCGGCGGCCAGCGGCTGTTCGCCACCGAGGCCGGGGTCGGGTACCGGCTCCTCCAGCCGGAGTGAGGCCGCGTCACCGGCTCCGGAGCTTCTTCCACAGCTTGCTCGGCTCGCCCCCGAGGACCGTCGGCTTGGCCGAGTCCTGCTGGGCCGGCCGGCTCGGCGCCTCGATCACCGGCGGGCGGACCCCCGGGTCGACCGCGCCCGGCGCCCGGCCCTTCGACGTCGCGGGGCCGTCCGGCAGACGACCCTCGGTGCCCGTGTCGATCACCGGGCGCCGCGACGCCACGCCCTCGAGGATCCCCTCCTCCCCGCGGATCGTCGGCTCGGGCGTCCCGACGCGGTCGAGCATCCCCTCGTTGCCGAGCAGCCCGTAGTCGAGGTCGAACTCCGGGTCGAGGGTCAGGTACGGGCCGGGCGACAGCAGCGACGGCGTCGCCGGCGCGGTCGTGGGGGTCGGGCTCTTCTGGCTGTGGCCGCTCATCGGACCTCCGGGGTCGGTGTCTCCACCGTACGCCGCCACGGGTCGCGGCGGCGTCGCAGGTCGTGTCGCGATGTGGCGACGACCGGTCGGCCCGGCGTGGATCCATCTTCACCGGACCGGCCACTGCCGGCGGGGGCGTCGATGTCGACTCTGCACCGCCGTTGAACCGCGCCGATCCGGGGTCCCCGGATCCGGCACATCACCACCCGGGCGCACCCCCGCGCGTAGCGACGTCTCCGTCGGCGCAGGGCTGCGCCGCGTCCCGGAGACTGTCCATGGCCGTCCGCTCGTCCGTCCGATCCCTGTCCGTCCTCGCCGCGGCCGCGCTCGCCGCCGCCTGCGGCGACGAACCCGGCAGCACCCACACGATCACCACCACGGTCACGATCACCGACCCGACCACCGTCACGATCACCGACCCGAACACGATCACCAACACCGTCGTCGACCCGGGGCTGGTCGGCGGCCACTTCTCGCCCCCGCTGGTCGAGCTGGTCGAGCTGCTCGGCTCCGGCGGGACCCTCCCGGTCGGCGGGGTGGCCGGCGCGACCCACATGCACACCTCGGAGATCCTGTACCGCGACGGCGGCGTCGATCGGCCGCCGATGCTGCTGGACTGCAGCTACACGTTCGCGGCGTACAACGCGACCAACCCGGCGTCGGCCTCGATCCTCGCCCAGGGCTGGACCCACCTGCACCAGAACGTCGACGTCGACGGGGACGGCCTGTTCACCCCGGGCACCGACGACATCATCCACTCCGGGACCCGGAACCCCGGCTGCACCCACCTCGCGGTCGACGACGTCGATCCGGACATCGTGTACACGAGCCACCACGGCAACAACAGCGACGGCGACTCGTTCATCTCCGGGTGGGACCTGAACACCGTCGCCACGACCGACCCGGTGTCCGGCGCGGTCAGCTACAAGCTGTCGCCGGTCCAGCTCCCGATGTTCTACGAGGACGGCACGGCGTTCGAGGCGATGGACCACGAGAACGGCCTCGTGTACGCCGCGATCCACGCGAAGGGCGTCGGGGTGTTCCGGCGGAACCCGACCACGAACGAGCTCCAGCGGATCGGCGGGTACGAGGCGCTCGACAACGCGTTCGACGTGCTGGTGTCCGGCGACGTCGCGTACGTCGCCGACGGGCCGTCCGGGCTCGCGATCCTCGACGTGAGCGATCCGACCGAGATCACCCGCCTCGGCGCGGCGGCGTTCCCGGGGACGGCGATGGACCTCGCGCTGAACGGCACCACCCTGTACGTGGCGGCCGAGAGCGGCGGGCTCGTGTCGATCGACGTGTCGAACCCGGCCGCGCCGACCGTCGCCTCGACCGTCACCGGGTCCGGGACCGCGCTCGGCCTCGCGTACGACAGCGACCGGATCTACCTCGCCGGCTGGACCGACGCGCGGGTGTACGACGTGACGAACCCGATCCAGCCGACGATCATCGGCGGGGTCCGCCGGGAGGTCGACAAGGACTACGGCTCGGACGGCGGCACCCGCCCGGACATCAACAACCGCGTGCTGACCGTGGCCGGCCACGGCGACACGCTGTTCGACGGGACCTGGTGGACCCCGTACAACTACGCGATCCACGCCGATCGGCGCGCGCCGTACCTGGTCCTGCCGGAGACGGTCCAGCAGCTGACGTTCCCCGGCGATCTCGCGCTCGGGTCGACCGCCGACCAGGACGTGGTGGTCCGCAACGACGGCAACGAGCCGCTGACCGTGCTCGACGTGTGGAGCGACCACCCCGCGTTCACGATCGCCCCGACCGAGGTCCGGATCGACCCCGGACAGTCGGCGACGCTGAAGGTGACGTTCGCCCCGCAGATCGGGATCACCCCCGAGCAGCTCGCCGACCCGGACTTCGACCGGACCACGACCGAGGAGCACGGCCAGCTGTTCCTCGCGTCGGATGATCCCACCCAGCCGCTCCGCCAGGGGTACCTGGTCGGCAACGCCGCCGGCCTCGGGGTCGGGGACGCGCTGCCCGAGACCACCGCGCTGCTGCCGGACGGCTCGACCTGGTCGTTCGAGGCCGACGCGCTCGGCAGCGTGACGCTGATCGCGTACTGGGCCACGTTCTGCCCGGTGTGCGCCCACGAGCTGCCGGACCTCGAGTCGACGTTCTACGACGTGTACGCGGACCAGGGCCTGCAGATCGTCGCGCTCGACGCCGACAACAACGAGGCGCTGAACCCGGCCGAGGTGTGGGACTACATCGCGTACATGGACCTGCCGTTCGCGATGGGGATCGACGAGGGCACCACCTACGACACGCTCGAGGCGGTGTACGACGGCGGCAACCCGTTCCCGGTCGACATCCTCGTCGACAAGGCCGGGATCATCCGGTACGTGTCGCGCGAGTACGACCCGGACGGGATGCTGGCGGTGCTCCCGGATCTCCTCGCGGAGTGACCCGGAGCTGAGCGGCCGGCGGTCAGGGGCCCGCGACCTCGGCCGCCGCCCGCCGCTCCCACTCGGCCATCGCGGGGAGCGCCCACACCGCGGCGCAGTACTCGGACCCCGGATCGGTCGGGATCGCGTAGGTCCGGAGCCGGGTGACCACCGGGGCGAACATCGCGTCGGCGATCGAGAACCGGCCGAACAGGAACGGCCCGCCGGCGCCGTACGCCTCCCGCACCCCGGCCCACAGCGCGCGGATCCGCCCGACCTCGGCCACCACGGTCGGGCTCGGGGCCTTCGGCGTTCGGATCGTGACGTTCATCGGGTGCTCCTGCCGGAGCGTCGCGAACCCGGCGTGCATCTCGCACGCGACCGACCGGGCCACCGCCCGCGCGACCGGGCTCTCCGGCCACAGCGACGGGTTCGCCTCGGCCGCGACCTCGCAGATCGCGAGCGACTCCCACACGACCGTCCCGTCGTCGAGGCGCAGCGCCGGGACCTTGCCGGTCGGCGACCGCGCCAGGATCCGGGCCTTCGTGTCGGGCTGGTTCAGCCGGATCACCTCGGTCTCGAACGGCACCCCGCCCACCGTCAGCGCCAGCCACGGCCGCAGGCTCCACGACGACAGCGCGTAGTCCCCGATCACCAGCTTCACGGTCCCTCCCCCGGCGGGCTAACCGCGCGCCGAGGCCAGGGCCGGGTCCGGCGGCGATGGCGGCATCGGGATCGGCCCCGGCGGCACCGTCAGACCGAACGCGTCGGTCAGCACGCGGCGCAGCGCGTCCTCGGCGTCGAGGCGGGCGACGGTCGCGACCCCGTCGGCGTCACGGACGGTGTACAGCCGGTCGGCCAGCGTCCGGCGGCCGCCGTCGGGGGTCGCCCGCGCCGCGACCAGGCGGGTCCGGAACGACGACGCCGGGTGGGTGGAGGTGTACCAGTTCGCGACCTCGCGGTCGATCGGCGGCATCGCCTCGCCGGTGAACTCGCACACGTCGGCCCAGGTGTCGCCGAGCCGCACCTGGTGGAACCACCGGCCGTCGTCGACCACGAACCGGCGGGCCTCGTGCGGGGTGTCCTGGACGACGTCCGGCGTCCACCGCAGGGCCGCGGTCACCGACAGCCCGCCGACCCCCACGTCGACCAGCCACGGCCCGTCGGCCAGATCGACCCGGACGAACAGGTGGGTCCGCGGCGGGGTGTAGTCGCGCGGTCGCTGGACCCGGACCCGCGCCGACAGCGGCGTCACCCGGAACCCGAGCGCGTCGAGCACCTCGAGCATCAGCCCGTTCTGCTCGAAGCAGTAGCCCCCGCGGCCGCCGAGGACCAGCTTCGCCACCACGTCGTCGAGCCGGAGCGACACCGGGCGGCCGAGCCACGGGTCGAGGTTCTCGAACGGCACCGCGCAGGCGTGGGCCAGCGCGAGGGCGTGCAGCGTGTCGACCGTCGGGGGCGTCGGCCCGCCGTACCCGATCCGGGCGAAGTACCGCTCGAGGAGGCTCGAATCCATCGTCGTCCCGCTCCGGGTGGACCGCGCCCGAGGGGGCTCCCCGCAGTTAACCTCCACCGGTGACCCGGATCGCGATCACCGACGTGGCGTACTTCGACGGGGCGGCGGTGGCCGCGTGCGTGGTCGCGGACCGGTGGGGCGCGCAGTTCCCGGTCGAGACGCACACCGCGCTGCGGACCCCGGTCGCCGACTACGTCCCCGGCGCGTTCTGGCAGCGGGAGCTCCCGTGCCTGCAGGTCGTGCTCGACGGGCTCGCGGCGGACGTGGTGGTGGTCGACGGGTACGTCTGGCTCGACGACCTCGGCCGGAAGGGCCTCGGCGCGCACCTCCACGACGTGCTCGGCGGCGTGCCGGTGGTCGGGATCGCGAAGACATCGTTCGACGGGAGCGCCCACGCCCGGTCGGTGGTCCGCGGGGTCTCGGTCAAGCCGCTGTACGTCACCGCGGTGGGGATCGACCTCGACGCGGCGGCGGCGGCGGTGGCGTCGATGCACGGCGCGCACCGCCTGCCGACGCTGTGCGCGCTGGTCGACCGGATCGCCCGGACGGGCCGGACGGTCTGAACCGGTCGGGCTCGCGCTGCCGCAGGATTGAGCTGGGTGGCGGGGAC
>JBEBJW010000117.1:0-10444 GCA_040079715.1 Myxococcota bacterium
GTGTACCGCGGTCTCGGGCACCTCCCGGGGGCGTGGCTCGCGGAGGCGCTGGGGTGGCGGCTGACCGGCGTGGGCGACCGCGCGGGGCTGTTGGCGGCCGCGGACGGGTGTCCGGTGGTCGGGGTGGCGGTCCAGGTGGCGGCGTTGGTCGACGCCTCGCCGGACTGGCTCACGGACCGGCGCGCCGCCATCCACGGGGATCCGCGGCTCCGGCGGGAAGTGCTGGCGCCGATCGAGTGCCAGGGCGTTCACCGCGGGTGAACAGCAGGGTGAATCCGCATCGTGCCCGGCGGGGTACGAACCGAGATGCACAACCAAATCGTCAAGTTGACTGGTGGCCTGGGCGCGATGTTCCACGACGCCGAGTGCCGGGCGCGATCGATCGTCCGTGGGATCGAGGGGTCGTTCTTCACCACCGCGGCGTTGATCGCCTCGTTCTCGTGCCTGGCGGGGGTGCCGCACGTCCGCCGCGTCCTGTTCGAGTTCCCCGTCCCGTCGTGGGTCGCTGGCACCGAAGGGTCGGAGATCGGGGCGGCGGTCGGGCTGTACGTGTGTCAACTGCTGCTGATCGCGCTGTACGCGGGGCTGTTGTACTCGGTCGTGTTGCCGGCGTTGGCCGCTGGGCTCCAGCGCGCGATCGGCGGCGCCCCGGACTGGGCGGCGGTGTTCGCGCGGCCGCCGCTGCCGTCGACCCGGACGTTCTTGACCGTGTCTGCCGTGGTGTACACGGGCGCGCTGGTGGTGGTCCTGATGGGCGCCGCGGAGGACGGCGCGTCGTTGTGGCGGCTGATCTGCACCGACGGCTTCGGGACGATCTGGGGGGTGATGGTGCTGTCGCTGCACCTCGGGGCGTGGGTCCTCGCGACGCTGCGGATGCGACAGGTGGCCGACGCGCTGTGGCCACGCGGCGCGGGGATCGCCGGCTGGCCGGAGACCGGTCGGTTCTGGACCGGCGCCGTCGCGCTCCTCGGGGTGTGGGTCGTCGCGACGGTGCCGCTGGAGCTGTGCTGGCGGCTGGTCCCGTCGGCCCAGGCGGTCCTGTCGTGGCGCCTGTATGCGATCTGGTCGGTCCACCACCTGCTGTTCGGCACGTTCCTGGTCGGCTTGCTGCTCGATCGGGTCGCCACTCACCTCGTCTGCCGAGCCGCCATCGCAGTCATCACGATCGTGGCGACGCTCGCCGGCGTGCCGTGGAACAGCCGGGTCGAGATGGTGCCCGGGCCGGCCGACCCGTGGGACACCTGGTTGGACCGCGCGGAGGCCCGACTCGACGCCGCTCCCGACGGACCGGTGATCGCGGTCGCCGCCGCCGGCGGAGGCACCCGCGCGGCCGCGTTCGCGACGCTGGTGCTCGAGGGGGTGCGGCGGGAGTCGTCCGAGGGACACCCCGAGACCGACCGGATCTGGATCCTGAGCGGTGTGTCCGGCGGGAGCCTCGCGGCGGCCCACCACGTGTTCGGCAGGCCGGACCAGGACATCGTGACCTGGAACAACGCGTTTCACGGAGATCTCGCGCAGCGGTCGGCTCCGGACGGCGTGCCGATCCCCCGGTGGACCCTCCACAACCGGCACGTCGACGACATGTTCACCAACTTCACCGCCCCGATGCTGCGGGGGATGATCCTGCCGTTCGTGTCGCGCGGTTCGTCGCTGTCCGATTTCTGGCACCGCTCCTTCGGGTGGAGCGTCCCGGACCGGGCGGCGCTCCTGCTGCTCAACGCCACCGATGTCCGCACCGGGAGCCGGGTCGTGGTCGGGTTCCCGCCGGTCCCGCCGGATCTGTTGACGGAGGGGGCGACCGACGCGGGCGGCGTGGACCGTCGGGCGATGGTGTCGCTGCTGGACCTCGCGGGGGGCTCCACCGGACCGTGGCAGACGGTGTCGCTCGAGGACGCGGTCCGGATGTCGTCGGCGTTCCCGTGGGCGCTCGACGCGCCGCGCCTGCCGGTCGGGGCTGCGGCGAGCGGACCGCGGTATCCGCTCGGGGACGGGGCCACGCTGATCCTCGACGGTGGCGTGTTCGACAACACCGGGCTCGATGCGCTGGCGTCGCTGTTCGCGACCCTGGATGCCGCCAGCCGGTCCCAGATGCCCGAGCGGACGCGGATCCGGACCCTGCTGGACCGGAGCGCCGACCGGGGGCTGATCGTGCTCGAGATCGACTCCGGCGCCAAGGAGGCCGAGCCGGGGACGGTCGATCGCCTGCTCGGGTCCGCGACCGACGGGTGGGACGGGATGGCGAACGCGGCGTTGGCCCGCGAGGAGTATCAGCGGAGGCTGAACCTCGACCGGATCGAGCAGGCGCTGTCGGTCGACGTCGGCGGGTGCCCGCTGCCGATGGTCCACCACCTGCGGGTGCCGTACCACCCGCGCCTGTGCGGGGGAAAGCCGTTGGAGGTGATGACCGCGTGGGCGGTGGGACCGACCGACATCGCGAACGTGATCCGGCTGTACGAGTGTGGCCAGGAGCGGTTCGGCGCCGGGCGAACGACCACGTTCTCGGCTGCGCTCCGGGGTGCGATCGACGGCTTGACCGACCAGCGCCGCCGGGTGGACGTCGACGACCCGCTGGTCGCCGAGCGCGCCCGCGTCGCCGGGTGCCGCGGTGGGGCGACGCCGGCGGCCGGGATCGGGTGGATCCCGCTCGACGACCCGGCGGTGGTCGTGGCGACGCCCGCCGGGTGGACCCTGACCCAGCGCCAGGAGCTGCGCGAGGCGCCGGCGGCACCGAAGGCCGAACCGGCTCCGAGCGCCGTCCCCCGGGTGACGGTGCTCCAGGCGGGAACGCCGCTGTCGTTCGTCGAGTTCGAGACGACCGACGAGGGCACGGTGTGGGCGCAGGTCCAGCCGGCGCCTCCCACGCCGGCGGCGGCCGCGCCGGCCCTCGCGGAGTGACCGCCTACGGGTCTTCCCAGTCGTACTTCTTCAGCGCCTTGTGGGCGGCCCAGTCGTTGCAGGTCCCCATGGTTGGGCTCGCGTCGGCCTCGTCGGTGACCGTGTGGGAGGCGAACTGGAGGGTCGGGAGCGTGTCGTACGCGTAGGCGCACGCGAAGTAGTAGCGGGCCGCGATCTTGAAGTCCTCGAACAGCTTCGGCGACGAGGCCTGCCCGACCACCTCGGCGTTCCACGTCGTGGTGCCCGGATACTCGGCCAGCCGATGGTCGTCGGCCATCGCCCAGTACTCTCGCACCGTGGTGTTGTTGACCTGAGCGCGGTGAGCGAGCAGGACCAGGGCTCCGTTCGAGTCGTGGAACGCCACTGTCCCGATCCAGATCTGGTCGGCCCCACCTCCGGACTGTCGTTCGGCCTTCCCGAGTCCTCGAAGGCTGCTGAAGCTGCTCAGCGCTTTGGCTCTCTGCGTTCCGGTGCCGGCGGCGAGCTGCATCACACGCTCGCTCTTCTGAACGCCCAGCAGCAGCTTGAATACCTGATCGCCGGGGATCGCGCCGACGCCCTTGCCGTAGTCCGTCGTCGCCGCCAGCTGGATGGCCGACAACAGGTTCCCGCGGTTGAGGCTCGCGACCACCAGGGCGCCAGCCTGGTACGCCTGCCGGGGAGTGTGTCGGGTCCACTTGTCGGGCTGGCGCACCGCGAGCGACAGCTTCGGGTTGCGGTTCCACAACATCTTCAGTCGCTCAGGGTTCCCGAGGGCCGTGGCGACGGCCTCGTCGAACCACAGGGCGTCCGGGTCGGCGGGTCGGAGCCCGCGCCCCACCCACTGGTGGATCAGCTCGTGCTTCAGGCTGTGGCGGTCCGCCTTGAGCGCGCCGGCGTACTCCATCCCCTCCGCCACGCCGGTGAGCACGATCAGCACCGGGTGGGGGTAGGGTCCGAACCTCGTCGCCAGGTCGGCGACCAGCTCCGGCAGAACCTTGGCCACCTTCTCCGCCTCCGGCCCGTACACGAAGGTCGGGATCCTGTTGCCGTCGACCTCGATGTACCCGTTCGGCGGATGGGGAGTGACCTTCTCCGGCACCAGATGCAGGTAATGGTCCATCGCCCGGAAATCAGCCGGGAACACGATCTTCACCGCACCGCTCACAGCCGGGTGGAAGTACGGGGTGGCGTTGACGAACAGGGTGTACTGCCCGCCGTGGTCGGGGACGTGCAGCGTCACCGTCAGCGCGTATTGGTCACCGATCGCGCCGCACGGCCACAGCACCTGGGGTCCGGCGTCGATGTCGACGTCGCTGAACTGGGTGAACACGTCGAACCCCTTGCCGTCGACCCACCGCACGCACGACGCCTCGGTCACCGGCAGGTCGTAGGTGTACACCAGCGTGTAGGAGCTGCCGGCGGCCACCGTCTGCTGCACCACCCGCACCTCAGACCCGGGTTCGCCCTTCACGAGCGGTTTGCGAATCGTGGCGACCGCGACCCCGTCGAGCGTAGCGGCCAGCGTCTTGTCGTCCTCGACCCACAGGTCCAGGACCGGGAAGCCCGCCGTGGTCGCGTCGAACTTCACGGTCGCCGTGGCGCGCGCCTTGGCCGGCCCAGCCTCCGTGGGTGGAGTCAGCGTCAGCACCCACGCGACAGACGTGATGTCCACCTCGACCGGCTGCGGAGCGGCTGTCACGCGTGACTTCTTGCCCATCTGCACCTCCGACGCGAGCCTCCCGCAACCCGTGGCATCCAGCCAGCGCCGCGTCGAACGCGGTGTTCACACCCGGTGAGCACCACGTTCGGGACTTCGATCCTGGATCGCCGTACAGGCACGAACGGAGGTCGTCGATGGAATTGAAGCAGTGGCTGCGCCAGAACGGCGCGTGGTTGTTCGGCACCGCGCTCGACGCGTACCGCCCCGGCTACATCTTCCGGAAGGTCCACCCGCTGTTCGGCGCCAGCCGGTTCGACTACGTCGACACCGCGTGGAACCGGCTCGGGACCTCGAAGGACGCGTTCGGCTCGGTCGACGCGAGCGCGATGATCCCGACCGGCACCTGGTCCCAGTCATTCGAGTCCGAGGTGGACGTCACCCTCGCCCAGCTCGGCCTGACGATCGGCGCCGGCGCCTCCAGCATCCGGTCGGTCAGCCTCGTCGCCGACGGCCTCCGCGCCGTGACGATCGACGACGCGCTGTTCACCCCGATCAGCCTCGTCACCAGCCTGCGACCCGCTTTCGCGGACGAGAGCGGCCGGTTCTTCGTCGCCCACACCCTGTTCTACGCCGATCGGTTCCAGGTGACGTTCGAGGTCAACGGCGGGGCGTCGGCGGACGCCACGCTGACGAACCTCCAGGCGTCGGCCGGCGGCGGCGTCACCTGGCACGGCGGGTCCACCGTCTCGTACGGCGGGCCGAACGTCCCGTTCGCGTTCGTGGGCCTCCCGGTGAAGTGAGCCGGGCGGATCCCGCACGCTGGCCCGTCCGCTGGTACCCTCGATCGCGCGGGTGGTGCCGCGGCGTCACATGCCGTACAGTCGCCGGCGATGCCCGACCTGTACGCCCACACCGACTACCGCGCGTTCGTCCGCGCGTGGCTCGAGGAACACCCCAAGCGGTCCCAGCGGTGGATCGCCGCGAAGCTCGGCGTCGCGCCCGCGCTCGTGTCGATGATCCTCGCCGGCGACCGCGATCTCGGGCTGCACCACGCTCGCCCGTTCGGTCGGATCCTCGGGCTCGAGGACGAGCCGCTGAACTACTTCGACGCGCTGGTCCGCGCCGAGCACGGGCCCACCCACGAGATCCGGAAGGCCGCCCGCCACCACGTCCAGGCGATGCGCGACTTCGTCGGGCAGCGCAGCCCCACCGCCGACCAGTTCGACTGGTTCGGATCGTGGGTCCACCTGTCGATCCTCGGCCTCGCCCGCCTCGACGGGTTCCGCCCCGAGCCCGCGTGGGTCTGCGCCCGCCTGTGGCCCGAGGTCGCGCCCGAGGTCGCCCGCGCCGCCCTCGACGACCTGCTCGCCGCGAACGTGCTGATCGAGGCCGACGGCGGGTGGTCGATCGACCAGACGCCGCTCGGGACCGGCCAGCGGGTCACCCAGCCGGACCTCGCCCGCGCCGCCCGCCAGCTCCACCTCGACCAGTTCGACCACGCCGGGCGCGCGATCGACGCGCACGGCCCCGACCGCCGGTTCACCGCGTCGGTCAGCCTGGCGGTCGCCCACGAGAACGTCCCCCGGCTGATCGCGGCCCTCCATCGGTTCCACCTCGACGTGATCGAGCCGTTCCGCGACGGGCCGGCCGAGCAGCTCGTGGACGTGGTGGTGGCGATGTACCCGCGGAGCCGCGCCCCGTGAGCGTGGCGGCCGAGCGGGACTTCTACCGGGCGCTGGTCGAGCTCGGCGCCCCGGACGACCCCGACGCGTTCCTGACCCGGGCCCTCCGGCTCGCGGTCGACGCGCTCGGCGTCCGCCTCGGGTACCTCGCGGTCGGCGCCGCCCCGCTCGCCGACCCCCGGTGGTTCGCCGCCGTCGGCGTCGACGACCTCGAGGCCGTGCGGGCCGCGGTCAGCGCGACGATCGTGGCCCACGCGCACGCCGGGGCGTGGATCGTCACCGAGAGCGCGGTCGGCGACCAGCGGTTCGGCCACCTCGCGTCGGTCGTGCGGAACCGGATCGAGCAGGTGGTGTGCGCGCCGTTCGCGACCGGCGTCCTGTACCTCCAGGGCCGCGACCGCCCCGAGCCGCTGTCCGAAGACGACCACCGGCTGATCCGCGCGTTCGTCCACCACCTGACGCCGGTCGCGGACCAGCTCCGGTGGCGGGCCCGGTGGACCGACGACCCGACCCGGCCGTACCGCGAGCGCCTGACCGTCCGCGGCCTCGCCGGCCGGAGCGACGCGCTGGCCCGGATCCTGCGCCAGGTCGAGGTCGTGGCCCCGCGCCCCAAGCTGACCGTGCTGATCACCGGGCCGTCGGGGACCGGCAAGACCGCGCTCGCCCGGGTGATCCACGACAACAGCCCCCGCGCCGGCCGCCCGTTCGAGGCCCTGAACTGCGCGCTGCTGAGCGCCGAGCGGCTCCAGGTCGACCTGTTCGGCGCGGTGCCGGGCGCGTACACCGGCCAGGTGGGCCGCCTGCGCGGGCTGGTGGCGGCGGCGGACGGCGGCACCCTGTTCCTCGACGAGGTCGGCGAGCTGCCCCGGCCCGCCCAGGCCCAGCTCCTGACGTTCCTTCAGGACGGCCGGTACCGTCCGGTCGGCGCGACCGACGAGGCGCGGGCGGACGTCCGGGTGATCGCCGCCTCCGCCGCCCCGCTGACCGATCCGGCGCGGTTCCGCGACGACTTGTACTACCGACTCGCGACAGTGGTGATCGACGTGCCGCCGCTCGCGCATCGGCTCGACGATCTGCCGGAGCTCGCGACGGCGCTGGTCGCGACGATCGCGGCCGAGCACGGGACGCCGGCCCTGCCGCTGACCCCGGCGGCGTACGCCTGGCTCGAGCGCCAGCCCCTCCCGGGGAATGTCCGCGAGCTGCGGAACCGGCTGGTCGGCGCCCTGCTGTGGGCCCAGACCTCGGGCGCCTCGGCCCTCGCGGTCGAGCACTTCGCCAGCGTGGCGGCCGAGGTCGACACCGACGACCTCAAGGCCCAGGTCGACGCGTTCCGACGGCGGCACGTCGCGCGGGTGCTCGGCGCGTACCACGGCAACAAGGCGCTCGCGGCCGAGGCCCTCGGGGTCCACCGGACCTACCTGTACGAGCTCCTGAACCGCCTCGGGTTGTCGGATCCGTCGGACACCCGCGACGGTCCGACTCCGATCGATCGGACATCCGAATGAAATGATCTGCTGACAACCTTTGTTTTCGTCGATGGACCAGGTGGTCCGACGGTTGCTTTCCCTCCCCCGCGGAGGCAAGCATGCTGTCGAACCTGGTCCTGGTCCTCGTCCTCGTCACCGCGCCCGCCCGGGCGTACATCTACGTCGGCAACCCCGAGCTGAGCCTGAAGGTGACCCGGCCGGCGGGCGACCTCACCGCGAGCGCGGTCCACCTCGACGCGATCCGCGAGCACCTGTGCGGCGGAGGCACCGTCGACATCGACGTCGACGAGGACCTGACCGATCTCACCGACGGGTGGACCACCACCATCCCCGGCGGCGATCTGTGCGGGTTGTCGTTCCTGTGGGGCGGCCCCCTCACCACCGCGAAGGGCAGCGCCTGGACCGTCGTGTACACCGAGCCGTACACCTCGGTCGGGATCGACGACGCGCCCAGCGCCTCGGTCGCGCTGACCCCGTTCACCGTCGCCGCCGGGACGTTCTCCGGCGCGGCGCCCCGCCTGCTCGTCACGGTGGACTGACCGGGACCCGCGACGCCCGACCGCCCCGCGAGTGGTGGTAGGCTGCGCCATGGACACCGCGCCCCCGTCGAACGTCGCCACCTACCTGCAGGCCGCCGCCGGGATCGGGCTGGTGGTGGTGGCGAACGCGCTCGTCGGGGCCGCGCTCGCCGCCGGGGTCGGGCTGGCCGGCGGGACGAGCTACGCCGACTGGTTCGCGATGCTCGGCATCGGGTGGATGATGGGGCTCGGGCTCGCGCAGCTCGTGTACGTCGTGCCGATGTTCGCGGTCGCGTGGTTCGTCCGGCGCCCGCTGGCGCTCGGGATCGGGCTCGGCGCGCTGCTGATCCTGATGCTCCAGACCACGTGCTACGGGCTCGTGTTCGCGGCCGGAGTCCTCGGGTGATCCGCGGCGGCCGGTCCGGCGTACGACAGACAGGACGGGAGGATCGCGCCGATGTGGTGGTCGATGTGGGTGGCGTGTGCAGGGTCGGACCCGGGCCCGGACGGGCTGTTCGGGACGCGGCCGCTGACGGACAAGGCGGCCCCCACGTTCCGCGCGACGGCGGACAGCGGTGAGGCGCGCGACCGCGACGACCTGATCGGCCAGGCGACCGCGATGTGGTTCTACCCGGCCGCGTTCACCGGCGGTTGAACCGTCGAGGGTTGCGGGTACCGCGACCTCCAGGACGAGTTCGATGCGCGCGGGGTGGCGATCGTCGGGGTGTCGTTCGACAGCCCGTCCGAGAACCACGGGTGGGCCACCGACGAGGGGTTCGGGTTCGAGCTGTGGACCGACGACGCCCGCGACCTCGCGGTGTACTACGGCGCAGCCGCGTCGCCGTCGACGCCCGCCCCGAGCCGGATCACCGTGCTGCTCGACCCGTTCGGCGATCTCGCGCTCGAGTACGTCGAGGGGGTGGACGTCGGCACCCACCCGGACGACGTGCTGCACGACATCGACGTCCTGTGGGGCGAGTGACGTCCCCTCAGCGTCCGGATCCGGTGCCCGGGTCGGTCGAGATCGTCGGCCCGCCCGAGCCGCCGGGCTCGGTCCCGCCGCCGGTACCGCCGGGGTCCGTCTCCGTGTTCGTGTTCGTCCCTTGCTCGGTGCACCAGTCGCTGCACCGGGCCGGCGGGTGCGGCCGGCCGGTGACCGGGTCGCACCCCCAGTCGAGGTCGAGGCAGTCGCACGACGCGTCGGTCCCGAACACCGCGCACGGCGTCTCCGCCGCGATCGGGCTCACGCACGTGGTCCCCGCCGTCGTCGGACACTGGTCCCACCAGTAGCAGAACTCGTCCTCGAACAGGCCGCGGAACTCGCGGTTGTCGAGCGAGGCGCCGGCGTCCGCGCAATCGACCGACGACGGCGGGATCGGATCCGTGTCGGCGTCGCTGTCGCTGTCGGCGTCGCTGTCGCTGTCCGCGTCACTGTCGGCGTCGGCGTCGGCGTCGGCGTCCGCGTCCGCCTCGGCGTCGTCCGGGGCCCCCGGGGTCGACTTGTAATCTCCGCTGCAGGCCGCTGCCGCGACCAACCACCACCACCGCATCGAGTCCCCCGTCGCGCCCCGAGCCATCGTAGGCGAACGCGGGGCGAACCGCGCGGTCGACGTCCCACCGGACCCGTGGATCGGCATCGGGCGCCCCGGCGCTGCGCGCCGTCGCCCTCCTTCCGGGGTCGCGCTCCGCGCTCCGACCTCGCTCCGCTCGGCCCGCTCGCTCCGCTCGCGCCGCTCCAGTCCGGCTGGCGCAGCCGGCGCCGCGCCACCGACGGGGTCGCCGGTCGCCCGCGGGTCCCACGATCTCCGGGCCACCGGTCGACGGCTGCGTTACTCCCGGCGACGGAGGCCGGGATGTGGCGTACAATGTGGTGGTGGTCGATCCCCGCATGCACCTGGATCCCGAGCGGCGACGCGCCGCCGACCGACCTCGCCGACGGTGACACGGACGCGGACAGCGACGCGGACGCCGACAGCGACGCGGACGCGGACGCGGACGCCGACAGTGACGCGGACGCGGACGCCGACAGCGACGCGGACGCCGACAGCGACGCGGACACCGACCCGCCCCCGAACGAGCCGCCGGGCGCGCCCGAGATCGCGATCTCGCCGTCGAAGCCGGGCGCGACGGTCGACGATCTGGTGTGCGCGGTGGTCGTCGCGTCGGTCGATCCGAACGGAGACCCCGTGGAGTACGCGGTCGGCTGGGCCCGCGACGGGA
>JBEBJW010000118.1:0-10389 GCA_040079715.1 Myxococcota bacterium
GATCGACGACGACTGCTCCGGGCAGGCCGACGACGGCTGCGACAGCGGCGGGGGCGGCGGTGACGCGGACACCGACGCCGACACCGACAGCGACACGGACAGCGACACGGACAGCGACACGGACAGCGACACGGACAGCGACACCGACGCGGACAGCGACGCCGACGCCGACGCCGACAGCGACGCGGACAGCGACGCCGACACCGACGAGGGCAGCACCACCACGATCACCCTGATCGACCCGAACCAGCAGACCCCGGGCGGGCGGCCGATCGCCGAGCAGGACGACGTCACCGCCGAGGGCGTCGGCTGCGGGTGCCGGACCGGGCCGGGCACCGGGTTCACCGGCCTGCTCGCCGCCGCCGGACTGACGCTCCGGACCCGCCGTCGCCGCGTCGAGCTCCGGTCCGGCACATGAAGTCCGGTCTGGTCGTGAAGCTGCTCGCGGTCGGGGTGCCGGTCCTGATCGTGGGCGCGATCGTCGCGTTCGTGGCGCTGATGGTCGCGGTCGGGGTGCTGCGGGCGTTCCTCGCGCGGCGGCGGTTCGCGGCGGCTGCCTCCGCATGGGCCTCGGCGCCCGCGGCGACCCCCCTGGTGTCTCCGGCGGTCGAGCGGTGGGCGGCCGGGGCGTACGGCCTGTGGACCGGCGGGGAGGACTGCGCCACCTGGGCGGCGGACCGGGCCCGCGAGTCGCTGGCGAGCTGGTACGGCGCGACGGACCCCGCGGCCCTCGCCGGGACGATCGACGCGCTGGTGGCCGGGCAGACCGGCAACGTCGCGTGGGACCAGGTGCGGGCCCTCGACCTGCTGCGGATCGGCGTCGCTGCGGGGTACCTCACGTCGGATCAGTGTTGGGCGCAGGTCCGGTCGATCGCCGCCGCGCTCCGCGCCGCGTATCCGAGCTGGGAGGCGCTCGGGACCGGGTTCGAGGCCGGGATGCACGCGTGGCAGGACTCGCGCGACATCGTCGACCCGAGCCAGCGCGGCCGGGTCCAGCGGAACCTGCCGGCGCTGCGGACCGGCGTCTGGCCGGCGATCCCGTACGGCGCGCCGCTGTAGCCCGCGGGGTGGTGGCGGACCCGCCCCTGGTCCGATAGCCGACTGCCTCGCCCCGGACGGCGCGACGGTGGAGGCTCGATGGCGCGGATCGCGGTGATTCCCGGTGACGGGATCGGCAACGAGGTGGTCCCGGAGGGGCTGCGCGTCCTGCAGTTCCTCGCCGCGGGGGCCGGCCTGCCGATCACGCTCGAGACGTTCGATCTCGGGGCCGAGCGGTACCTCCGGGACGGCACCACGATGCCGCCGGCGCTGATGGAGCGGTTCCGGACCGAGTTCGACGCGATCTACCTCGGCGCGCTCGGCGACCCGCGGGTCCCGTCGAACGTCCACGCGAAGGACATCCTGCTCGGATGCCGGTTCCAGCTCGACCTGTACGTGAACTTCCGCCCGGTCAAGCTGCTCGACGAGCGGTACTGCCCGCTGAAGGGCAAGGGCCCCGACCAGATCGACATGGTCGTGTTCCGCGAGAACACCGAGGGTCTGTACACCGGCGTCGGCGGCCAGTTCAAGCGCGGCACCGACGACGAGGTCGCGATCGAGCAGGAGATCAACACCCGGAAGGGCGTCGAGCGGATCATCCGCGCGGCGTTCGCGTACGCGCGGACCCACCGCCGCCGCTCGGTGTGCATGGCCGACAAGGCCAACGCGATGCGCCACGGCCACGACCTGTGGCAGCGCGTGTTCAAGCTCGTCGCGGCGGAGTACGCCGACATCCCCTCGTTCCACCTGTACGTGGACGTGCTGGCGATGGAGATGGTCCGCGCGCCCGAGCGGCTCGACGTGATCGTGACCAACAACCTGTTCGGCGACATCGTGACCGACCTCGGGGCAGCGCTCCAGGGCGGCCTCGGGCTCGCCGGATCCGGCAACATCCACCCCGGGCGGGTCTCGCTGTTCGAGCCGGTCCACGGGTCCGCGCCGGACATCGCCGGCAAGGGCGTCGCGAACCCGTTGGCGTCGATCCTGTCGGTCGGGATGCTGCTGACCCACCTCGGACATCCGGCGCTCGAGGCGCGGATCCAGGACGCGGTCCGGGCCACCCTGCGCGACGGCAAGGTCACCGCCGAGCTCGGCGGCACGTCGACCACCCGCGAGGTGACCGACACCGTGCTGAGCCACCTCGGGGCCTGAGCGCGGGTTAGAGACGATCTTCATCTTCGGAGGCACCATGGCGCTCGACATCGGCCGTCGCGAGCTCGTGATCCTGTCCGGCGTGCGCACGCCGTTCGGCACGATGGGCGGCGCGCTCAAGGATCTGACCGCGACCGATCTGGCCGTTCCGACCGCGATCGCCGCGCTCGAGCGGGCCGGGGTCGCGCCGGACGACGTGGACCACGTGATCTACGGCAACGTGCTGCAGACCGCGAACGACGCGATCTACCTGTCCCGCCACATCGGCCTGAAGGCGAAGGTCCCCCAGCAGGTGCCGGCGCTGAACGTCCAGCGGCTGTGCGGGTCGGGGTTCCAGGCGATCGTCACCGCGGCCGAGCAGATCCTCACCGGGCAGGCGTCGGTCGTGCTGTGCGGCGGCACCGAGAACATGTCGATGGCGCCGCACGTGACCTACGGCCTGCGCGACGGCGCGAAGTTCGGCAAGCCGCCGAAGATGCAGGACCTCCTGTGGGAGTGCCTGACCGACACGATGACCGGCCAGCCGATGGCGATCACCGCCGAGAACCTCGCGGACCAGCACGACATCGGGCGGTCGGCCTGCGACGCGTTCGCGCTCCAGAGCCAGGAGCGGTGGGCCGCAGCGAACGCCGCCGGTCGGTTCGCGGACGAGCTCGTGGCGGTGCAGCTCCAGACCCGCAAGGGCCCGGTCGCGTTCACCACCGACGAGCACCCCCGCGCGACCACCGCCGAGGCGCTGGCGAAGCTGCCGCCGGTGTTCAAGAAGGACGGGCGGGTCACCGCCGGCAACGCGTCCGGGATCTGCGACGGGGCGGCCTCGCTGGTCGTCGCCGACGCGAAGTGGGCCGAGCGCAAGGGCCTGACCCCGATCGCCCGCCTGGTCGGGTGGGGCGTCAGCGGCTGCGACCCGACGATCATGGGGATCGGCCCGGTGCCCGCGTCGCGGCGGGCGTTCGAGCAGACCGGCCTCGGGGTGAGCGACATGGCGCTGGTCGAGGTGAACGAGGCGTTCGCCCCGCAGTACCTCGCGGTCGAGAAGGTCCTCGGCCTCGATCGGTCGATCACCAACGTCAACGGCGGCGCGATCGCCCTCGGCCACCCGCTCGGCGCGTCCGGCGCGCGGATCACCACCACCCTGATCCACGAGCTGCGGCGCCGCAAGCAGAAGTACGGCCTCGGCACCGCGTGCATCGGCGGCGGTCAGGGGATCGCCGTGATCGTCGAGGCGCTGTAGGCCATGGCCGCGCCCACCACCGGCATCGTGTACGACTGGAACGTCGAGGGATCCCACCAGTGGCGGCTGCCGCAGGTCGAGCTCCACGACGAGACCCTGCGGGACGGCATCCAGTGCCCGTCGGTCCAGGATCCCGACATCCGGACGAAGCAGGAGGTCGTCCGGCGGCTGGCGCGGCTCGGGGTCCACAGCGTGAACGTCGGGCTGCCCGGCGCAGGCCGGCGCGCGGTCGAAGACAGCACCACCCTGGTCGAGGTGGTCCGCGACGAGCACCTGCCGATCCGCGTCGGGTGCGCCGCCCGGACCCACCCGCGGGACATCGAGCCGATCATCGAGATCTCGCGCAAGACCGGCGTGCCGATCGAGATCATGACGTTCCTCGGCAGCTCGCCGATCCGGATGCTCGCGGAGGACTGGGAGGAGGGCAAGCTCGCGCAGCTGACGCGCGACGCCGTCCGGCTCGGGGTCCAAGCCGGGCTGCCGGTGTCGTTCGTGACCGAGGACACGATCCGGTCCCACCCGACCACCCTGCGCAAGCTGTTCGACATCGCGGTCGAGGAGGGCGCCGATCGCCTCGTGCTGTGCGACACGATCGGCCACGCGACGCCGGCGGGCGTGTTCAACCTGGTCGGGTTCGCCGACGCCCACCTCCGCGGCCTCGGCGTCCGCGACCGGGTGCGGCTCGACTGGCACGGCCACCAGGACCGCGGCCTGTCGCTGACCAACGCGATGTACGCGATCGAGGCCGGGTGCGACCGGATCCACGGCTGCGTGCTCGGGATCGGGGAGCGGGTCGGCAACACGCCGATCGATCAGCTCCTGGTCAACCTCAAGCTGCTGTCCGACGACGGGCGGGACCTCACCACCCTCGGCGAGCTGGTCGATCTGGTGAGCCGGGCGTGCGCAGTCCCGATCCCGGTGAGCTACCCGGTGTTCGGCCGCGACGCGTTCCGGACCGGCACCGGGGTCCACGCAGCGGCGGTGATCAAGGCCGAGTCGAAGGGCGACGCGTGGCTCGCCGACCGGATCTACAGCGGCGTGCCGGCGAGCTGGTTCGGCCGCCAGCAGGAGATCGAGATCGGCCACCAGTCCGGCGTGTCGAACGTCCGGTACTGGCTGAAGCAGCACGGGATCGAGGCGAGCGAGGTGCTGGTCCAGGCGATCTTCGACGCGGCGAAGGCGACGGACCGGATGCTGTCGACGGACGAGGTGATGGGCATCGTCCGGGCGACGGCGCAGGCCTGATCGACGCCGCAGTCATGTGCCTCAGCGCGCTCGAGTCGGTGCGCTAGCCCGGCTCGGGCTCGGTGGGCGGCGCGCTGGGATCGGCCTGCGCGGCCTGCGCCGCGCGCGCGGCCGCCTCGGCCTCGGCCTCCTCCATCGCCAGCCGGGCTTCGAGCTCGGCGTCGAGGCGATCCATCCGATCCTCGGCGTCCCACCGCGTCTTCGCTTGCCAGTTCTGCGCGAGGTGCATCAACACCACCAGCCCGAGCATGAACCGGACGATCGGGTGGCCGTCGAACCCGGGGACCCCGAACGCGAGGATCCCGAGGGCCGCGACGACGTCGACCACGGCGATCCCCCAGAACACCGCCGGGAACCTCCGGGCGAGCTCGGTCCGGGTGACCACGTAGTTCGACGCGATCACGGTGATGATCCCGATCAGGAACGTGTTCGGGGTCAACATCCGCTCATCCCCAGGACAGCGCCGGTCCGACGCCGACGTTGTCGATCAGCCGGGTCTTGCCGTAGTACGCGGCCACCAGGGCGCGCGCGGGCCGATCCCCGACGGCGGTGGCCGGCTGCAGCGTCTCGGCGTCGACCAGCTCGAGGTAGTCGAGCCGATCGCAGGTGATCCGGGACCGCCCGAGCGCGAGCAGCGCGGCGGGATCGGTCTCGCCCGCCGCCGCGGCGTCGCGGATCGCGAACAACGCCTGGTGGAGCGTCCGCGCGGCGGTCCGGTCGGACGCCGACAGGTACGTGTTGCGGGACGACAGGGCCACCCCGTCGACGTCGCGGACCAGCGGGCCCGGCACGATCGACACCGGCAGCGCGAGATCCCGGACCATCCGCCGGATCACCATCAGCTGCTGGAAGTCCTTGTCGCCGAACGCGGCGAGGTTCGCCCGGGTCACCCCGAACAGCCGCGCGCAAACGGTGGCGACCCCGGCGAAATGCCCGGGCCGGCTCGCGCCGCACAGCGTGTCGGTCAGGCCGTGGACCGCGACCGAGGTCGAGAACCCGGTCGGGTACAGGTCGGCCGGGGCGAACAGGACGTCGGTCCCCTGCCCCCGACACAGCGCGGCGTCCCCCTCGGGATCCCGCGGGTACCGGTCGAGGTCCTCGGTCGGCCCGAACTGGAGCGGGTTGACGTACACGCTGACCACCAGCCGATCGCAGCGCGGCCGGACCAGCGCCATCAGGCTCGCGTGGCCCGGGTGGAGGAACCCCATCGTCGGGACGAACCCGATCGTGGCGCCGGATCGGCGGGCGTCGTCGGCCCACGCGACCATCGCCTCTGCGGTGCGGATCAGCTCCACGTCAGTACAACCGCGCGATCCGGCCGGACCGCTTGCTCTCGAACCCGTGCTCCGGACCCGGGAACACCCCGCCGCGGACCTCGGCCGCGTACGCCTCGAACGCGCCGATCGCGACCTCCTCGAGCCGGGCGTACCGCTTGACGAACTTCGGCTGGAACCCGAGGTCCATCCCCAGCAGATCGTTGCACACGAGCACCTGCCCGTCGCACGCCGCACCGGCGCCGATCCCGACCGTGGGGATCGACACCCGCTCGGTGATCTCGCCCGCGAGATCCGACGGGATCCCCTCGAGCACGAGTAGGAACGCCCCGGCCTCCTCGACCGCGATCGCGTCGGCCATCACCCGCTCGGCGTCGGCGTCGGTCCGGCCCTGGACCCGGAACCCGCCCATCGCGTGGACCGACTGCGGGGTCAGCCCGACGTGCCCGACCACCGGGATCCCGGCGGCCACGATCCGCTCGATGCTCGGCGCGACCGACTGGCCGCCCTCGAGCTTCACCGACTGGGCGCCGCCCTCCTTCAGCAGCCGCCCGGAGCTGATCAGCGCCTGCTCCGGCGACACCTGGTAGGTCATGAACGGCAGGTCCGCGACCAGGTGGGCCCGGGTGGACCCGCGGGCGACGGCCTGGCAGTGGTACACGACGTGGTCGAGGGTGACCGGCAGCGTGTCGCCGTGCCCCTGGACCACCATCCCGAGCGAGTCTCCGACGAGGATCATGTCGACGCCTGCGCGGTCCACCAGTCGGGCCATGGTGGCGTCGTATGCGGTCACCATCACGATCTTCGAGTGATCGGCCTTCTTCTTGCGAAGGTCCAATACGGTCTGTCGGTTCACGGCGCTTTCCTCGGAACCTCCCCGCCGAACAACGATTGCTGCACCTCCCGGTCGACCCGCGATCCAGGGGTGGGGGGAAGGGGCCCGTTCAGGGCCTGGTCGATCAACGCGAGAAGCTGGTGTTGGGCCTCCGGGTGGTCGGCATAGTTCATATCCCGGTTGTCCACCCGGAGGATCGGGCAGGCGGTCCAGTCGGCCAGCAGCCGATCGTACCGATCCCGGAGATCCGCGAGGTACCCATCGTCGATCGCCTGCTCCCCCGGCGCTCGTCGGCGCGCGATCCGGGACAGCAGGATCGGGATCGGCGCCTCGAGGTACACGATCAGGTCGGGCCGCGGGGCCTGCTCGCCGAGCGCCGCGGCGAACCGGTCGTACAGCGCGAGCTCCTCCGGCGGCAGCGTCTTCGCCGCGAACAACCGATCCTTCTCGAACAGGTAGTCGCTGACCACGAGCTCGGTGAACAGGTCTCCCTGCCGGATCCGCGACTGCTGCCGCCACCGGTTGATCAGGTAGAACATCTGGACCGGGAACGCGTACCGGGCGGGATCGCCGTAGAACGGGCCGAGGAACGGGTTGGTCGCCGCAGGCTCGAGGATCAACGTGGCGCCACGTCGCTCCTCGAGCAGCCGGCACAGCGTGGTCTTGCCGACGCCGATCAGCCCCTCGACCACCACGTACCGGGTCACCATCCGGACTCCGATCCCCGCCGAACGCACGGCCACCGGCGGTGATCCGGCGCAGAGGCGCAGGCTCGGCAGTCGACGGTCACGGGCTGCCGAGCGTACACCGGCGGCCGGGATCAGGCCAGCGTCGCCTCGACCGTCGCCTCCGCGGCGGCGTCGGACTCGGCCGACGGCGGCTCGTCGGCACCGCCCTCGGCACCGCCCTCGGCCCCGACAGGGCGCAGATCCGACACGAACTGGACCCGGTTCGCGACGATCTTCGCCTTCCGACGGCGGACACCCTCGTCGAGCCAGCTCTCGTACACCAGCGATCCCTCGATCGCGACCACCGACCCCGGCTTCAGACGCTTCTGGCACCGGACGGCGTCCTCTCCGAACACCAACACGTCGTGCCAGTCGGTCTCCTCGACCCACGCCTCCCCGTCCCGCTTCGGCCGGTTCGTCGCGACCGACATCGTCGCGAACGCCTGCGCGCTCCGCGACGTCCGCAGCTCCGGGTCCTTGCCGAGCCGCCCGACGATCACCACCCGACTCAATCCACGCATCACGACCTCCGGGCGCCCGCAGTGCATCGACCGCGCCACCGACGAACCCAGGTTCGCCCGTGCCCGACCGACGGACGTCCGACGGTGACGGCCGTCGGCGGAAGCCGAGCGCCGGTAGTGGCGGTGGATCGCGGCTGGTCGCGCGGGCCCCTCAGCTGCAAGACCACCGATGAACGCCTCGGATCGCGAAATGATCCCGGTCGGAGATCCAGGTGACGGCGATCGCGCGTATTCACGGGAGGTCGACGAGGAGAGTGCCGTGATCTGGTGGTGCGTCGGGACGGCGATCGCGGGCAGCGGGCCGTGGGTGGTGGGCGACGGCGGGTTCACCCTGTACACCGGGGCCGAGAGCCAGCGGTTCGCGCACCTGGTGCCGATCATCGACGGCAAGCGCGAGGTGATCCCGGTCGCCGAGGGGGTGTCGACCCTCGGGCTCAAGGCGATCGGCACGGTCGGGTTCGGCGGCCGGGCCGAGGTCCAGCTCGCGGTCCCGTGGTACCACGTCGAGGCCAGCCGGGCCGACGAGGCGCTGTGCGTCGCGCTCGCGCTCGGAGCGTGCGAGACCACCGAGGGGATCGGGATCGTCGAGTCGCGGGTCAAGGGGCTCGTGCTCGACGAGTTCTTCGGCGCGCCGTTCAGCCTGTCGCTCGCCGCCGAGCTCCGGTTCGGGCAGTTCACGGCGTCGGATCGCGAGCGGGTCACGAACCTCGGCGAGGGCACGTTCGACGCCGGTCCGGTCCTGGCGGTGGGTCGCACCGGCGGCCTCGGCAAGGGATACTGGAGCGGGTGGATCGAGGGCTCGTACCGCTACCGGGTGCCGATGACGCGCAACTACCCCCAGACGACCGGCAAGGACACCGCGCCGGGCTCGGAGTTCACGGCCTCGACCGAGGTGATCGTCGGCCCGCGCACCGCGTACGGGTTCGGTCCGACCGCGAGCCTGCTGTGGCGGCCGTTCGGCCGTGACTTCGGGGCGCTCGATCTCACCGATGTCGACCGGTTCGGCGCGTTGAAGGTCACGAACCTCCGGGTCGGCGCGGTCGCGGTGCTCCGGGCGAACCGCGTCTCGACGTCCGCCTCGGTGTTGCGCACGGTGTACGCCTCCAACAACCCGACGGACGGCTACGTCGTGTCCCTCGGGGTCCAGTTCGACGGGCGCCTGCCGGGGGTCGGGGATGGGTGATCACCTCGAGGCCGGCACGACGATCGCCGATCGGTACGTCGTCGAAGGGCTCGTCGGGGTCGGCGGGATCGCCGAGGTGTACCGGGTCCGCCACGCGGAGCTCGGCAGCCAGCACGCGCTGAAGGTGTTGACCTGGCGGCGCAAGTCGCTGGCCGACCGGTTCCTGAAGGAGGGGATGTTCCAGGCCCAGCTCGGGCACCCGAACGTGGTCGCGGTGACCGACATCCTCCGGTTCGACGGGCACGTCGCGCTGGTGATGGAGTACGTCGACGGGATCACCCTCGAGCAGTGGCTGGCCCAGCACGGCGCCCTGCCGGTCCAGGACGCGTTCGCGCTGTTCGTGCCGGTGCTGGCCGCGGTCGCCGCCGCCCACGACCGGAAGGTGTTCCACCGTGACCTGAAGCCGGCGAACGTGCTGCTCGCCCAGACCGCGGTCGGGTGGGTCCCGAAGGTCGCCGACTTCGGGATCGCGAAGTTCGTGGTCGAGGAGATGGGCGAGGGCAAGACGTCCGAGGGGATGGCGATGGGATCGCCGGGCTACATGGCGCCCGAGCAGATCCGGGACTCGTCGTCGGTCGATCAGCGGGCGGACGTGTTCGCGCTCGGGGCGATCCTGTTCGAGATGGTGACCGGGCGGAAGGCGTTCGCCGACGCCGACGGGATGGTCGCGATCACCAGCACGCTCGATCGGGATCCGCCGGAGCTCGAGCTCGCCGACCTGTCGCCCGACGCCGCGTCCGCGATCCGGAAGGCCATGAGCAAGGACCGCGAGCAGCGGTTCGTCGACTGCCGCGCGTTCGCCCGGGCGCTCGGGATCGGGTCCCACCCGCTGCTGCTCGAGATGTCCGAGCGGTCCGAGCGGCGGATGACGTTCGACTCGCCGTCGTCCGGGATCCAGACGCCGCAGCCGACGTTCCCGACGCAGAGGCCGTCCACGACGGTCCCACCGTCGTCGACCTGGCTGATGGTGCCGTTCGCGGTCGGCACGTTCGCGATGATCGGGATGGCGGCGCTGCTGCTGCTCGCGGTCGCGGTGTTCGCCGGGGTCCGGTCGCGGTGGACCGACCGGGACGCCCCGGTGGCGGCGATCGAGGCGCCGTCCCCATCCGGTTCGCCGTCCCCGACGCCGGCACCGACGGCGACCGCCACGCCCGGGTCGCTGACCCCCGGGTCCCCGAC
>JBEBJW010000119.1:0-10361 GCA_040079715.1 Myxococcota bacterium
CCGTCGAGCGACCACACCCCGCCGCTCTCGGCGAGCGCCCCGTCGGCCGAGAACCCGTCCGGACCGAGCGCGCCCGCGACCCGCCGGTCCGCGGGGCCGACCACCACCACCACCGACCGGATCGTGGCGCCGAACGCGTCGTCCGGCAGCGCGAACACCCCGTCGACCCCGGCCGCGGCCAGCCGCCGGCGGAGCGCCGCGAAGCTCGCGAGCGACAGCAGGTTCGCCGGCAGCACCAGGGCCGCCCGCGGCGCCCGATCCACCGCCCGCTCGGCGAAGCACGCCGACAGGTCGACCTTGTCGGTCGCGACCGAGAACCGCGCCCACACGTCGGCGGCGACGTCGCGGGCGAGGTGCTGGGGCCGCACGAACGGCGGGTTCCCGACGACCCAGTCGCACCGCGGGACCGCGTCGGCGGCGAGGGCGTCGGCGCACCCGAGCTCGGCGACGACCCCGGCCCGCCCGAGGGTGATCCGGGCGGCCTCGATCGCGAGCGGGTCCGCGTCGAGCCCGACCAGCCGGGCCTGCGGACGCCGACGGGCGACCGCGATCAGCCACCGGCCGTCGCCGCACGCCGGGTCGACCACCACCGGGGCCGGGCCGAGGTCGGGGGCGATCCGGTCGACCACCGCCTCGCACACCCACCACGGCGTCGGCCAGGTCCCGCGCTGCTTCCGGTCGGTCGCGGACCGCGCCGCCAGCCACGCGCCGGCCGCCGACAGGTCCGGAGGACCGAGCGACGGCGCGACCCGGGTCAATCCAAGGTCAGCTCGACCCGCCGGTTCTTGGCCCACACGAGCTCCCCTCCCCCGCGCTCGGACGGCTGCTCCTCGCCGAAGCTCGCCACCGGCAGCCGGGTCTTCGGGATCCCGAGCGTCACGAGGTACGCCTGGACCGCGAGCGCCCGCCGGTACGACAGCGCGAGGTTGTAGTCGGTGGTGCCGCGCTCGTCGGCGTGGCCGGCGATCCGCACCGGGTCTTCCGTCCCGAGGTAGCAGTCCACGAGGCCGCCGAGGGTGGATCGGGCCGCGTCGGTCAGGTCCGAGTGGTCGGTCTCGAAGTACAGCACGACGTACTCGCACGCGGTGCCGCCGGCGTTCACCGTCCCGACCCGCAGCCCGCGCGACAGCGTGTCGGCGTCGGTCGCGCCCTCGACGGTCACGTCGTACTCGCCCACCGCGAGCGGCGGGACGCCCACCCGGAGCTGGTTGCCGCTGTCGAACGTCACCGCGGACGCCGGCGTGTCGCCGAACCGGACCCGGGTGGACCCGTCGAACCCGCTCCCGAACACCGACACGCTCGCGGCCGCGTTCGGGGCCACCGTCGACGGAGACACGCTGACGACCTGCAGCGTGGACTCGACCGTCCCGGGACGATCGACCGGCGCCACCACCTCGGGCGCCTTCTTCTTGCAGCCCGCGATCCCCGCGAGCAGCACCAGCGGCAGTACAGCGGTGGCGCGCATCAGCGGTTCCGCTCGAACAGCTCCTTCGCGATGATCATCCGCTGGATCTGCGAAGTGCCCTCGTAGATCTGGAAGATCTTGCTGTCCCGCAGCAGCTTCTCGACCGGGTACTCGGTGTTGTAGCCGTAGCCGCCGAACACCTGGACCGCGTCGGTCGCGATCCGGTGGGCGGAGTCCGCCGCGAACGCCTTCGCCATCGACGCGTACATCGTGTTGCGCTCGCCCGCGTCCTTCATCGCCGCCGCCTTCCACACCAGCAGCCGCCCGGCCTCGATGTCCCGCGCCATCTCGGCGATCGAGAACGCGACCGCCTGGTGCGCGGCGATCGGCTTGCCCATCGTCTTGCGCTCGGTCGCGTACTTCATCGCGTGCTCGAACGCGGCCCGCGCGAGGCCGACCGCCGCCGCCGCCACCAGCGGGCGGGTGTGGTCGAACGCGCCCATCGCGAGCATCCAGCCGCGGCCCGCCTGCCCGACGACGTTCTCCTCGGGGACCTCCACGTCGGCGAACGAGATGCCGCGCGTGTCGCTGCACCGCTGACCGAGGTTGATCTCCTTCTTGCCGACCTCGACGCCCTTCCAGCCGCGCTCGACGATGAACGCGGTCATCCCCTTGTACCCGGCCTCGCGGTCGGTGTACGCGACGACGAAGTACCAGTCGGCCACGCCGGCGTTGGTGATCCACATCTTGGTGCCGTTCAGGATGTACCGATCGCCCTTCTTGACCGCGGTGGACCGCATCCCGGCCACGTCGGAGCCCGCACCCGGCTCGGTGACGGCGTACGCCGCCATCTTCGGCGCCTCCATCATCGGAGCGACGTACTTCTGCATCAGGTGGTCGGACGCGCCGGCGATCACCGGCTCGAGCGCGAGGCCGTTCGCCTCCATCGCGGTCCCGATCCCGGTGCAGCCCCACGCGAGCTCCTCGGACAGGATCGCCGAGTCGACGCACGACAGCCCGAGCCCGCCCCACTTCTCCGGGACGTGGGTGTTCAGCAGGCCGAGCGCGTGGGCCTTGCGGACGACCTCCCACGGGTACTCCATCGTCCGATCGTGGTGCTCGGCGACCGGCCGGATCTCGCTCTCGGCGAACTGGTGAGCGTGATCCCGCAGGGCCTTCTGCTGCTCGGACAGGTCGAAACCGATCATGGTGCGTCGCTCCGCTTGGGAGCCCCGGCTAACCCGGTGACGGTTATGGTGCGCGCCACAGGAGCGACACGTGATGTGGGTCTGGCTCGCGACCGCCGTTTCCGCGGCACCCGTCGGTCACTGGCACCCGGACGATCTGGCGCCGATCTCCACCCGGTTCGCCTCGTCGTCCGAGAAGCTCCAGCAGCCGTTCGAGGCGCGGTCCACCGCCGCGGACCAGGTCGCCGCGGCGCTCCGCGAGTACCGGGAGTCGCTGGACCTGCTGGGCGACGCCGCCCCGGCCGCCGAGCGCGAGCGGCTCGACCAGCTCGAACAGGAGTTCCAGCGCCAGCACGCGGTGCTCCAGGCGTTCGCCGACCAGCTCGTCGGGGACTACGACGCCGCGTTCATGGCCGCGGTGGACCGGGCGGTCAAGGCGCGGGGCGAGGTCGAGCAGTGCCCGTCGACCGTCCGCGCCGGGCCGTCGATCCCGGGGATCCCGCCGAAGGTCGCGCCGAACCCGGACTGCCACGGGGCCGACCTGAACGCCTCGCTCGCGTCGACGGTCGACACCGATCCGGAGCTCGGGGCCGCGCTGGACGAGATCCTGGGCCGGCCCTGGCCGACGGTCGCGGTCGATCGCACGCCGCAGGCGCCGATCGGCGGCGGAGCCCGGTGGCTCGGGGTCCACGATCTCGTCGTCGCCGGCGCGCGCGCCGAGCTGCAGGACATCGAGATCACCGACGACCAGGACCGCGGCGAGATCGACGCCGCGATCGAGTCCGGGGCCACGATCGACCAGCTGAAGCTGCTCGAGCCGAAGGCCAAGGCGATCGAGGCCCGCACCGCCGGCGCCCGGGCCGCCCTCGCCGCCCCGGTCCTCGCCGCGGCGAACAAGACCATCGCGAAGAAGTGGGCGTCGGAGCCCGCGACCGGCTGGTGCGCGAACCCGAGGCTCCTCGGGGGCTGCACCGGCGACGACGCCGCGCGGGATCTCGTCGCCCGGCTGCTGGACGACAAGCGGGTCGCCAAGGCGTTCCCCCAGTGAGCCCAGCCCGGCTCGGGTGGGCGCTGGCGGCCGGTCCGGCGCTCGTCGGGTGCGCGGGCGTGCCGGACCAGGACGCGCTCGAGGTCGTGGAGCTCGAGCTCGTCGATGCGTCACGTGAGACGCCGACGATCGGCGATCATTCGGGCGCCCCTTCCCGGACGCTGCACACGTGGGTGTGGATCGGCCCGAGCCCGGGGGACCTCGCCGGCGAGCGGCCGCTGCTGCTGATCGCCCACGGGGTCGACGGGCACCCCGAGAAGTTCGACGCGTTCGCCACGTTCCTCGCGACGGCCGGGATCGTGGTCGCGGCCCCCGCGTTCCCGGTGTCGAACGCCGACGTGGGGCTCGGGCTGTTGTCCGGCTCGGACCTGCCCGAGCAGCCCCAGGACCTCCGGTTCGTGCTCGACGCGCTGCTCGACCGGGTGGCGGACCGCGACGATCCGCTGTGGGGCCGGTTCGATCCGGAGGCGGTCGTGGCACTCGGGCACTCGATGGGCGGGGCGACCCTGCTCGGACTGGCCCGGTACGGGGACGGCGAGCCGCGGATCCGCGCCGAGGCGTACCTGTCGCCGGCGGTCCCGCTGACGACGGTGTTCGGACCGGTGCTCGACCCGAGCGGCCCGCCGACGCTGCTGATGCACGGCCTCGAGGACGAGACCTTGACCCCGTCGATCAGCGAGGACCTGTACGCCGCGATCGACGACCCGAAGTGGTACCTCGGGATCGCCGGAGCCGGGCACAGCGACCCCGTCGAATCCCAGGAGGAGCCGCCGATCCCGTCCCGCGACGCCGCCCAGTCCGCGGTCCGCGACCTGATCCGGTCGACCCTGCTCGGCGACGCGGGCGCGCTCGACGCGACCCTCGATCGGCTCGGCGCCGACGGCAACACGGTCTGGTGACCGGTTCGGAGGCCGCGCCTCGGCGCACCCCTCGCTCCTACGGCCGCTGGTCGTACAGCGACGGGATCCGCTCCGCCCGGTACCCGGTCCACCCGTGCGGGTTGTCCGCTGCGGCGGTCCACAGGTACAGCTCGTGGACCTGGGCCGGGCCCCCCGCCGCGTCGGGATCGAGCTCGATCACCCGGACCGACCGCTCGCCGACCCCGGCGTCCGCGTTCGACGTGCCGTCCGGCAGCCGGTCGAGGAACCCCCACGACGACAACACGTGCCCGTTCGGCAACGGATCGGCGTCGCCCACCGCCTCGGAGAACAGGGTCCCCCCGTCCGGCGCGTCGAACGACCAGTCCTCGCGGACCGTGCCGGCGTCCTCGTCGATCGTGAACTGGGCCACCCGGCTCCGGAGCAGCACCGGGTCGACGATCGGCGGGTCGCCGGTGTACGGCGCCGCCTGCCAGTTCCCGTTGTCGAACACGAGCAGCCGCCGATCGGCGGTCAGGTGCGGCCCGTGCTGGTGGTACGGCCACCGGACCGGGCCCACCGGCTGGAGCCGCTTCGCCGCGAGCTCCGCCGGCCAGTTCTCCGGGTACCCGAACACCCACCGCACCGCGCCGGCTCCGGTGCCCGCAGCGGGGTCGATCTTCACGATCGCGTCCTGGTGCCGCAGGCTGACCACCAGCGACCCGTCGGTGTCCCGCAGGACGGCGTTCGCGTGGGCCCAGTCCGCCCACCCCTCGATCGTGGTCGACAGCGAGTCGTACCCGATCCGCCGCAGCGGCAACAGCGCGGTCAGACGGGTCTCGTCGATCACGGTGCCGTCGGCGAGGAACTCGACCACCACGTCGTCCGCGACGGTCCGCGCCACGGTCGCCGCGGCGTCGTCGTAGCTCGCCGGGTAGTCCGGGACCGAGATCGGCGTCCGACCGAGCGCGACGTAGTGGTCGGGCTCGACCTCGATCACGTCGTGGTGGAGATCGTCGGCGATCGCCGTCCCGAGGGTCGCGGCGGACCACTCGCCGACCTCCGTCCCGTCCCAGTCGTACCGGACGACCCGCGCCCCCACGTCGCCGACCAGCGCGAGCAGCCCGCCGTCGACCTCGCGCACGTCCTGGATCACGTCGCCGACCGCGAGCCAGTACACGATCCGGCCCTCCTCGTCGAACACCACCGCCAGATCCTGCGGGTCCGGCGCCTGGAACGACCGCATCGGCAGCAGGGTGTGCCCCGGCTCGACCGGTCCGTCACCCGACACGGTCGCGCGCGGGAAGTGGACCGGCAGCGGCGCGGTGTCGACCGGGAGCGTGTCCGACGCGGTGCGATCGCCGGCGGTCGCGGTCACCGTCACCGTGTAGGATCGGCCGGCGCGGAACCCGAGCAGCAGGTGATCGTGGACCGCCGCTGGGTCGTCGAACGCGACGTCGACGGTGTCCTCGCCGTCGGTCCACGAGGCCCGGACGGTCACCGGCGCGTCCGCCTCGAGGTGGAGCCTGCGGGCGAGCGGCGCTGCGACCTCGGTCACCGCGACGTCCAGCGCCAGCGGGGACCCGGTCTCGGTCCCGCCGGGCGGTTCGTCGGTGCACGCAGACAGCCACCACACGCCGATCGTCATACCGCCCCCGCGCGCGACCCGCCCGCCGGACGGTCAGCCGCCGCGCAGGACCGCGATCGCCCGGTCGTGCTCGGACGGCTCCACGTACAGTCGGCCGATCACCCGCTCGTCGGCGTACCGCTCGAACACCTGCGACGCCTCGGTCAGGGTCCGGACGCGCTCGACCGGCTGGCCGGACATCCGCTCGAGCACGTAGATCTCGGGGGCGGTCCGCCGCTTGGTCCCGACCCGACCGTACCGCGACAGCTTGCCGGTCGACGCGGCCGCGATCACGTCGAGCCCCGCGGCCCGCAGGCGCCGGAGCGGCTCGGCGACGTCCGCCTCCCGCGCGCCGCCGTGCCGCTCGACCACCCGCCGCCACGGCTGCTGATCGACGATCCGCCGGGCCCACGGGTCGGTCGACTGGCGGAGGTGCGCCAGGATCGCCACGTCGTCCGCCAGCAGGTACGCGTCGAGGTCCGACGGGAGTCGCCACGGTCGATCCTCGCGATCGACGTACCGGCGGAGCATCTCCTCGTACACGACCGACTTGTGGTGGAAGTACACCATCAAGAACATGTGGTGCCGCGCGAGCAAGAAGTGGTCGAACGCGTACACCGCCCGCCCCTCGAGCGCGAGGTTCACCTGCCCGTTCGCCACCCAGGTCGTGAGGTTCGACAGCAACCAGTTGGTGTCGACCTGACCGTATCGGGCGCCGGTGTACACCGCGTCGCGGACCAGGTAGTCCATCCGGTCGACGTCGAGCTCGCTCGACACGATCTGCGACAGCAGCCGCCGGTGATCGAGCCCGCCGTCGAGGAACAGGTCGTCGCCGACCTTCACGTCGCTCCGGATCAGCGCCGCGACGTGGCGGACGCCGAACGGGAACGCCTGCTCGATCGTCCGGGCGAGCGACGGGTGCTCGAGGATCGCGATCGTGTAGTCCTCGTGGGTCGCGATCCGGTCCTCGTCGCGGCGGACGAACGACACCGGCAGCTCGCGCACCGGCGGCATCGCGAACTCCATGCAGTGCGAGAACGGCGGGTGACCCAGATCGTGGCACAGGGCCGCGATCCGGACCGCCGCGCGCAGCCGCTCGCGGGTGTCCGGCCGATCGAACGTCCAATCCGCGTACGCCGAGTCGAACGCCTGGCCGGCGAGGTGCATCGCGCCGAGGCTGTGCATGTACCGGGTGTGGGTGGCGCCCGGGAACGCCATCTGCGAGAACCCGGTCTGCCGGATGCTCCGCAGACGCTGGACCCACGGATGGTCCGCCACGGCAACTTCGGACCGGTCGAGGGCTATCGCCCCGTGAATCGGATCCCGGACTTCCACGCGCCCTCCGCGCACGAATGTTAGGGTGCGGCGCCATGACCCCGATCCGCGACATGGCGGACCTGCGCGCCGGCTCGGTCCTCTACCACTCGGCGTTCGGGTTCGCCCGGGTGACCAGCGTCGATCCCGAGTGGGTCGTCCTCCAATGGGACGGCGGGGGCGACAACCTCCCGCCCCGGGTCCCGCAGGACGTGGTGCTCAGGGTGTACGCCCTGTGCCGCCCCGACGGGTTCTTCCACCGGTCGGTCCACGGCCGCGCGCCGCTCCAGGCGATGCTCCAGGAGCACCCGACCGACGGCCTCGCGCTGCTGCTCGCGGACCTCCACGGCCCGCAACGCCAGCAGGATCTGCGCGACTGGCTGGTCGGGCGCGGGATGATGACCGGCCCGGCGTTCGCGCACTGGTGGGAGGGGCTGCGCCCGGTGCTGTCCGAGGACGGCCGGTTCCAGGTGGAGAACGACGGGGTGCTGCTCCGCGCCGCGAACGCGAGCGACTCGCCCCGGACCCGGCTCGAGAACCCGCTGCTCGCGCCGGGGCGCCGGCTGGACCTGGCGATCGAGCACCGATCCGAGGTCGACGAGGCGTTCTTCCTGAACCAGGTGCTGCTCGCGTGGCGGACCGGGGGCACCCAGGTCAAGGACCTCGCGCTGGCGGCGGTCAAGACCGAGGATCCCGAGCGGATCCTGTCCGGGCTGCTCGCGATGGGCCCGGACGCGATCGACGCGATCATCCACGCGATCCGCCGGGGCGGGTGGGATCCCGACCGGATCTCGCTCGCGGTCCAGGAAGACCTGGTCCAGCTCGTGATGCGCGGCCTCGACGACGGCGGACCGCTCGACAACGAAGGCCGGCTCGCCGCGACCCTCGCCCGCTGGCCGAGCCCCCTCGCCCACGACGCGCTCGCCGACGCCGCGACCACCGGCGAGGGCAAGCGCCTGCTCCGCGCCACGTTCTCCGCCCTCCCCCCGCGCCGCGGCGAGTCGCTGGCGCTCGAGCTGCTCCAGGGCGCGGTCGAGTCGGAGGACGCCGAGACCGCCCAGTGGCTCGGCGGCGAGGTCCTGGCGTTCGCGCTGGTCGATCAGCGCGAGATGGCCGAGCGCCTCGAGTCCGACTGGCCGAAGATCGCGGACTGGTTCCGGACCACCTTCCGCGGAGTCGAGGATCGCCCGGCGCTGGCCGAGTACGACGACACGACCGACGACACGCTCCACACCGCCGAGATCGACCTGTCGGACGCGGTGAGCTCGCCGGTGCCGCTCGGCAAGCTGCCGCCGCGGTCGGGGGCGTCGCTGATCGGGCTCGGCCTCGCGATGGCGCGGGCGCTGTCGCTCCACCACAAGGAAGGCCGGGTGGTGAACCCGACCGCGTTCACCGTCCGGGTCCTGCCGAACGAGACGATGGACGCCGAGCCGACCGAGGACCTCGCCTCGTCGCCGCGCCCGCTGCTCGAGAACGCGTCCACCCGGTCGGACGTGTACGCGGCGGCGGTGCTGCTGCTCGAGGCGCTGATCGGTCGGCCGTGGCCGCGGAACATGCCCGCCGCGCGCGCGATCCCGTACCTGCGGATGTGCATCCCGCTCCTGCCGCCGTCGTCGCTCGCGCCGCTCGACGCGGGGCTCCACCCGGACCCGACGCGCAGGCCCGCCGACGGGCTCGAGTGGCTGGCGCGGTGGCAGTCGGCGGCGGTCGCGGAGGAGACGCGGGCGTACGCGGCGCGGAACGCCGTCGCGCGGCTCCAGATCGGCTACGACTCGCACGTCGGCAAGATGAAGGTCCTGCTCACCCAGGTGAACCAGGACTGCATGACGATCGCGTCGAAGGGGCCGCTGTCGCTGCTCGCGGTGTGCGACGGGATCAGCACCGCCAACGCCGGCTCGGGCGACGTGGCGAGCTCGATCTCGTGCCACGTGATCGCGAACCTGTGGGAGCAAGCCCTCCCGCGGCTGGTGTCCGCCGGACCGGCCGAGATCCGGGAGTTCCTCGACCGGGCGCTCCGGACCGCGAACACCGCGGTGTGCGAGGCGGCGCTCCGGTTCGCCGGCGGCAACCTCGAGGGCCGGGTCCCGATGGGCACCACCTCGACCGTGGCGGTGATCCACGGCAACTGGGTGAGCCTCGCGTGGCTCGGCGACAGCCGCGCGTACCTCGTGGGGCCGTACGGCGCGTCGCTGATCACCGCCGACGAGAACCAGGCGGCCGAGCGCCTGCGCGCGTGGCACCTCGGGTTCCTCGACGCGTGGGACCCGTCCGGGTTCGCCCTCGTGGGCTACCTCGGCCACTTCAACGATCTCATGCGCCCCGAGGCCCTGTCCGCCCACCACACCTCGTTCACCCTGCTCCCGGGCGAGCACCTGGTGATCTGCTCGGACGGCGTCACCGACTACATCGGGGAGACCCACGCCGAGGTCGCGGGGCTGCTGTCGGAGCTGGTCGGCGGCGACGATCCGGACGAGGCGTGCCGCCGGCTGGTCGGCCTCGCGAACCGGGGCGGCGGCGGCGACAACGCCACGGTGATCATCGCGCGCCTGTGGCAGTGATCGTCAGGCCTTGAGCACGATCACCGGGATCGTGGCCCGACGGATCACGGTCTCGGCCACGCTGCCGAGCACCAGCCGCGCCAACCCGGTCCGCCCGTGGGTGCCGACGCAGATCGCGGTCGCCCCCCGGCGGATCGCCGCGTCGACGATCGCCGACCCCGGCGAGCTCGCGAGCACGACCTCGGCCTCGACCACCGCCCCCTGTGCCCGCGCGGCCACCCGAACCGACTCCTCGATCGCGCCGAGCTCCTCCACCGTCAACGGCGGGGGCATCGGCATGTCGGTCGGGACGGCGACCACCGGATCGAGCGTGTGGACCAGCACGATCGACCCCCCGACCTTCCGGACGTAGGTCTGGGCCCACC
>JBEBJW010000120.1:0-10341 GCA_040079715.1 Myxococcota bacterium
TGCGACGGGCGACCAGGCCGTACATCAGCGGGAGCGACGGGATCCCCGGCGGCGGCGCGAACCGACGCCCCGGGCCCTCGACCAGCGTGTCGACGATCGGGCACCCGTTCGCGTACGGCCACTCCTCGAACCGGTCGAGCCGCAGCCCCGCGCCGAGGACCGCCCCCAGGACGTCGCCGATCCCGTGGGCCCGCTCGTACACCGGCTCGGGGTTCACGAACGGCTCCGGCAGCGCCACGTGCCCCGACGGCGACAGCGCGCCGCCCGCGAGCCCGACGTAGTCGCCGATCCCCTCCGGGAACAGCAGCGGCTCGTCCGGCGCGCTGTACGGGTACGCGACCCGGAACTGGCCGTCGAACATGAACCCGACCGGGTGGAACTCGACCACCACCAGCCGCCCGCCCGGGGCCAACACCCGCGCGATCCCGGCCGCCCACGCCGGCAGGTCGGTCAGCCACGGCAGCGCCCCGTACGAGGTGAACACCACGTCCGCCGACGCGGGAGGCGCCTCGGCCAGCCAGTCGTACACGTCTGCCCGGACGAACGCGCCCGGCAGGCCGCTGTCCCGCGACAGGGATTCGGCGAACGTGATCGCCTCGTCGCTGATGTCGATCCCGGTGACGACGGCCCCGAGCGCGGCGAGCGACAGCGTGTCCTGGCCGCTGTTGCACTGGAGGTGGACCAGCCGGAGCCCGGCGATCGCGCCGAGCAGCGCCCGCTCCTCCGGAAACAGCGTCGACCCGCCCCCGCGCAGGAACGCGGCCTGATCGCGCTTGTGGAGGTTGTGGACCCGGGTGGCGTGGTTCCACGACCGGCGGTTCGCCTCGTGCTGGTCCCGATTCATCGCCGGCTCCTATCCCGCGCCTCGCAGCGGGGGCGGACCTCGAGCTCGCGATCCCGCGGGCCCTGCTCGGCACGGACCGGGTGGAGATCGCGCTCGGGTGGGTGTTCGAGGGGGCCGGGTTCGAGTCGACCTACGCCGGCGTGCCGTCCGACACCTTCGTCGACGGGTACGACGTGGACTTCGCGACGAACCTCGCGTTCGACCTCACGGACCCGGCGTCTCCGGCTCAGCAGCAGCGGTGACCCACGGGCGGACGGTGTCGTCCGGGACCTCGCGCAGCGCGCGCTTGTAGTCGGCGAACCGCCCGCCGGCCCGCCAGCCCGCCAGCATCGCGAGGCCCGCCTCCGGGCCGCCCTGGGCCAGCATGTACTCGATCCACGCCCACCGGGCGGAGGTCGGGCGGATCTCGGCGATCCCGCGGGTGCCCTTCCGGAGCCGCTCGACCCGCGCGTCGACGACCGGGATCCCCGCGAACGGCGCGCCGTCGAGCGGGGTGCCGCGCTTCGCCACGAACGGCGCCACCCCCATCACGATCCGGGTCGGGTGGGCGGCGGCGCGGATCGCGCGCAGCTCGTCGATCAGCGCGTCGACGTCGCCGTCGGTCTCGCCCGGGACCCCGAGCATCATGTACAGCTTCAGCGCGTCGTACCCGAGGCTCCGGGCGAGCTCCGCGCTCGCGACGAGGTGCTCGCGGCTCGTGCCCTTGGAGATCCGCTTCCGCAGGGCCTCGCTCGCCCCGTCGCTCGCGGTCGTCAGCGACCGGGCGCCGCTCTGGCGCAGCAGCTCGGCGATCCGCGGGCGCTTCGCGATCCGATCGGCCCGGAGCGAGCTGACCGACACCTGGCGGCCGCTCGCGACCAGCACCTCGAGCAGCTCGACCAGCTGGGGGTGGTCGCTGATCGCCGCCCCGACGAGCCCGACCTTCCGGGCGTGGTCCGGGATCAGCGACAGGATCCGCTCAGGGGTGACGAGGCGCATCCCGCCGTTGGTGGTCCGGCGCATCACGCAGAACGTGCACATCCGGTGGCAGCCGCGCTCGCCCTCGATCAGGAACATCTCGGACAGCTCGGCGTCCGGGGTGATCCACGCCGATCGGGCCGGCAGGTGCGCGTCGGACGCCTTGGCGATCGGCGGGATCGGCCGCCCGCGCTCGGGCACCCACCCGCCCGGCAGCGCCTCGATCGCGGCGAGCCACGCCTCGCGGTCGAGGGACAGCCCGGCGTCGATCGCGGCGACGGCGGTGTCTTCGGCCTCTCCGAGGACCATCGCGTCGACGAACGGCGCGAGGAACGCCGGGCTCGCCATCGAGATCGGGCCGCCGAGCACGATCCGCGGGTGTCCGGGACCGCGATCGGCCCGGAGCGGCGGGATCCCGGCGAGGTCGAGCAGCTCGATCAGGCCGATCAGCTCGACCTCGTACGCGAACGACACCGCGATCAGCGGGAACCCGCCGAGCGGGCTCAGCGTCTCGACCGTCAGCGGCGGCACCCGCGACCGGCGCTGCCCGTCGACGTCGTCCGGCAGGAAGCACCGCTCGGCCCCGATCCCGGCCTCGCGGACCAGCGCGGTGATCCGCTGGAACCCGAGCGACGACATCCCGACCGCGTACGGCGACGGATACGCCATCACCATCCGCCGGTCCGACGCGGTCCAGGTCAGCCCGCGCTCGCGCCCCCGGCGGTCGCGGATCGCGCGCTCGACGTCGTGTCGGCTCAGGTCGGACCTCCCGTGCCCACGTATCGTGGGAAGTGCGGATCGCGGTCGCGCGTTACCATCGAGCGGTCGGAGGGCGAACCCATGGTCGGCTTGTGGCTCGGGATGACGGTCGCGTCGCACGCGGCGAGCTTCGAGCACCAGCTCGCGTGGGACCTGTCGGTCAAGGGCGCGCTGGTCGGCTCCCGGCAGCTCACCGTGCGGTACCTCGAGTCCGACGGCGGCACGAGCCGGGTCCTCGAGTCGTACACCGAGATCAACGGCACGGTGGGCCCGCTGAAGGTCCGGTGGCGGCAGCGGATGACCGCCCACGTCGACGCGAAGGAGCCGGCGAGCTTCACCTCGGTCGTCGACCAGGGCGGCACCGTGCTCGAGGTCCAGGGCCGGTGGACCCCGTCGGAGTGGCAGATCACCACCACGTCCAACGGCCGGTCGCGCCCCACGTCGCTGCCGCTCGCGCGGATCGACCTGTCCACCGCCGATCTGATGGACCCGTACACGATGGCGCCGCTGTCGCACTTCACCGAGGCCCGGATCCTGTCGGCGGAGTCGGGCGAGGTGTTGACCGGTCCGGTGCAGTCGCTCGGGGTGAGCGAGCTGAAGATCGCGAACCAGTCGATCCAGGTGTCCGGGTATGCGTGGACCAGCCCGCAGGGCAAGTCCGAGTTCTACTACTCGGCGGACGGGTTCCTGGTGAAGTACAAGACCCAGCTCCTCGGGGTCGAGATGGAGGCGGTGCTCCACAACGCGCCTCCGGGCGGGGTCGACGACTTCCCCGTCGCCACCGGCAAGCCCGCGATCGACGTGATCGACCTGTAGCGCCCCCGCCGGGTCGAGATCGGGTAGGATGGCGCCTCCACGCGGAGCGCGGTGATGCGGACGATCGACGTCGTGTTCGGGGTCTGGGCGCTCGCCGGCGGGTGCGTCGCCCCCGAGGTCGGCGTCGACGGCGGCGGCCCGCCGACCTACCACCGCGACGTGGCCCCGATCCTCGCCGCGCGGTGCAGCGCGTGCCACGCCGCCGGCGGGTTCGGGCCGTTCTCCGTCCTCGACTACGCCGACGCCAAGGCGTGGGCCGAGCCGATGGCGCTCGCGGTCGAGGAGGACCGGATGCCGCCGTACTTCGCCGAGCAGGACGCCGACTGCGCGATGCGGTCCCCCCTCGCCGACGATCCCCGGCTGACCGACGACGAGAAGGCCACGCTCCGCGACTGGGTCGACGCCGGCGCGCCCGAGGGCGACCCGACGACCGGGGTTCCGGCGATCCCGGCCGCGATCGCGCACCTCGAGGCGCCGGACGCGGTGCTGGCGCTGTCCGAGCCGTACGTGGTCGAGGGCACCGACGACATCTACCAGTGCTTCCGGATCCCGATGCCGACCACCGAGGACGTGTGGGTCACCGCCATCGAGGTCCTGCCGGACAACCCGCTGGTGGTCCACCACGTGATCGTGTGGAACGACCCGGAGGACCAGAGCGCCGCGCTCGCCGGCCCGGACGGCAGCTACCGGTGCTCGGGCGAACCCGAGGTCTGGCCGACCGAGATCGTCGGCACCTGGACCCCGGGCTCGGGCCCGCGCCGGTCGCCGGAGGGGATCGGCACCCTGGTCCACCCGGGCGCGTCGCTGGTGTTGAACGTCCACTACCACCCGACCGGCACGACCGACGAGGTCGACCAGACGCAGATCGCCCTCAACTGGACCACCACCCCGCCCGCCCACCACGCGACGTGGTTCCTCGTCGATCTGCCGTTCGGAGCTCAGGTCCAGGCGGGCGGTCACGACGGCGGCGGCGCCCCGCAGTTCCGGATCCCGGCGGGGGCCGCCCACCACGAGGAGACGCTGACCCTGGAGATCCCGCCGTACCTCGGCGTCGACCTGCCGGTGTTCGCGATCAACCCGCACATGCACTACCTCGGGCGCGACATGCTGGTGAACGTCCGGCGCGAGTCGGGCGACGACGAGTGCCTGATCCACACCCCGAACTACCGGTTCGACTTCCAGACCGAGTACGCCTACGACGCGTCGGAGGTCCCGCTGCCGACGGTGCACATCGGCGACACGATCGAGGTCCGGTGCACGTACGACAACAGCGAGAGCAACCCGTTCCTCCCGGCGCACCTCGCCGCGGCCGGGATCGACGCGCCGCACGACGTGTACTGGGGCGAGGAGACGTCCGACGAGATGTGCATGGCGATCGTCGGGCTGGTGCTGCCGCCCAACGACTGGCTCGCCCTGCTCGGCTCGCTGTTCTAGCCGGCTCGTTCAGCGGAGGGCGCGCGCCACCGCCCGCTCGAGCAGCCCGAACGGCGCCAGCTTCACCGCCGCCGTCCGGAGCCCGGACAGCCGGCCCATCGGGTGCCGGAACGCCGGGTTCGGAGCGGCGATCAGGTCGCAGATCCGCGCCGCCACCTCCTGCGGGTCCCCCGCCGACGCCTTGGCCCGGGACGCCAGCCGGGCGTCGATCCGCGCCACCAACACCGCGTACGGCGAGTCGGCGTCCGCCGCGTGCCGCCCGACGAACCGGTTCCGGTCCCAGATGTCGGTCGCGTACGGCCCCGGCTCGACGATCGTGACCCGGACCCCGAACGGCGCGAGCTCGTGCCGCCAGGCCTCGCTCAGCCCTTCGAGCGCGAACTTGCTCGCCGCGTACGCCCCGAGCGCCGGGAACGCCATCCGGCCGGACATCGACCCGACCATCACCACCGCGCCGGAGCCCTGGGCCCGCATCGCCGGCAACACCGCCTTGGTCATCGCCCACGCCGCGAACACGTTCACGTCGAACAGGGCGCGGAGCTCGTCCTCGTCGAGCTGCTCGAGGAACCCGCCGAGCGGCCGACCGGCGTTGTTGACGAGGGCGTCGATCCGGCCCTCGTCGGCGAGGATCCGGTCGACCACCGCTGCGCGGTGCGCCGCGTCCGTCACGTCGAGGGTGACCACCCGGGCCTCCCCGCCGGTCGCCTCGACCAGGGCGTCGGCGGTGTCCGGGTCGCGGACGCCGGCGTACACCACGTGCCCGCGCCGGACGGCCTCGGCGGCGGTCAGCAGCCCGAACCCGGACCGGCAGCCGGTGACGAGGACGACGCTCACTTGACGAACGTGACCTCGGACAGGCAGGTGTCGTCGAACTCGGTGCCCTTGCGGACCGCGTCGACCTTCAGCTTGACCGACGCCGTGGTCACCGGGGTGATCGTCACCTTCTGCGGCAGCGGCATCAGGGCCTTGAGCTCGACCTTCTGGGTCGACCCGTCCGAGAACTGGAGGGTGACCGTGCTCGGCGCGTTGCCCTTCTTCAGCACGTCGGCGGTCGAGCACATCCCGTTGCACACCGACAGGGCCGAGATCCTGGTCGGCGCGTCGAACTTGAACTCGAGCCACTCGCCGACGCCGTCGCTGGTCTTGCTGCCCTCGCACCAGTAGGTGTCGCGGACGTTGTCGGCGGCCTGGACCGCGTAGTACGAGCCGTCGGCGTCCGGCGCGAACTCGCTCGACGCGGTCACCGTGGTCACCCGGGCGGTGGCGTCCGGGGCGTCGTCCCACACGAGGATCTCGGAGATCGCGGTGTCCGGGAACGCCGACCCGTTGTAGATCGAGTTGATCTTCAGCCGGACGGTGCCGGTCGCCTTCGGAGACGGCGGCACGAACGTCTGCATCCGGTACTCGTCGGTCAGGGTCCAGGTGGCGGTGGTGCCGTCCGACCACTTGACCTCGAGCTCCTTCGGCCGGTTGGCCTTGGCCCACCCGCCGCCCGACCAGTCGCCGGCCAGGAGCTGGAGCTTCGTGATCGTGTGTTGACCGCCGAGGTCGAGCTCGACCCAGCTCCCGACGCCGCTGCCCGAGTCGCCCTCGAACCACGGGGTGGCGCCCTTGCCGTCCTTGACGTTCTCGGCGGGGTACGAGGTGCCCCCGGTCGAGTACGACGACTTCGCGGTGACCGCGGCGATCTTCACCGGTGCGGCGAACGCAGGGGGCATCAGGGCGAGGGAGACGATCACCATGGCGGGTCCTCCGGCCGACCCTCCTACCGCACACAGCGCGCGGGCGCACGGGTCGCGACACGATCCGAACCCCCGGCGACGCGGCCGCCGTCCCGGAGTACGATGATCGCGGATGGAGCTCCCGCGCGCGCTCGACGTGTTGACCCTCAACGTGTGGGGGCTGCCGTGGCCGTTCGCTCGGGATCGCACCCGCCGATTCGAGCGGATCGCCCGGCACTTCGACCGCCGGTCGTACGACGTGATCGGGGTCCAGGAGGCGTGGTGGCCGTTCGGCTCGGGGGTCGCGATCCCGGGGCTGAAGCTCGGGACCGGCGGCGACTCGGGTCTCGGGCTGGCCGGGACGCTGGTCCGCGGCGCCGAGACCGAGCTGCTGCGGTTCGACCGGGCGTCCGGGGCCGACCGCCTGGCGTCGAAGGGGCTGCTCCGGACCGAGGTCGGCGGGCTGACGATCGCGGTGACCCACCTCCAGGCGAACGACGACGCGGTCGACCTGCGGCTCGACCAGGTCCGCCAGATCGTCGGGTGGCTCGGCGGCGTGACCGGACCGATCCTCGTGCTCGGGGACTTCAACTTCGTCGCGGCGGACGCCGGATCCGAGGCCGCGCTCGCCGAGGCGGGGTTCCGGGACGCCGCCGCCGCGGACCCGCGACCGACCTGGTCCCCCCGCAACCCGTTCGCGACCGGCCGGCGGCGCGAGCGGTTCGATCGGATCTACCTGCGGGACGGCGCGGCAGCCCGGTGGACGGTTGACCGGGTCCAGGTCCTGCCTCGGCTGTGGTCGGACCACTGGCCGCTCGCGGCCCACCTCGCGCTCGGGTGAACCGGGTGCGCCGGGCCTACTCGTTCGGGTCTGCCGCCGGGTCCACGTCCGGAGCGTCGAGCAGCTCGTCCTCGGGGCCCAGCTCGTCCGGGAGCGGCTGCTCGCCGGGCTCTCCGGGGATGCCGGGCAGCGCCACCGGGCCGGGCCCCGACAGCGATCCCCCGTGCGACAGCCGGGTCCGCTGGGCCGACCGGAGCGACCGGAGCTTGTCGACGCGGCCGTCGTACCCGCCCTCGCCGGCCGCGACCACGCCGCCGCCGGCCCCCCGCTTCCGCCGCTTCCGATCGCCCCGCTCGCCGCGATCCGCCTCGGCCGCGACCGCGCCGTCCTCGTCGCCCGGGTCGCGATCGCGGGCCCGCCGGTGGTTGGCGGCGGAGATCGACGACGCGGCGCTCAGCGCCTTGGCGGTGTTGCGCACCAGGCCCCGCCCCTCGTAGAACCCGACGGTGAGGGTGATCCCGAGCAGCAGCGCCGCCGCGTGGCCCCAGTAGTACCGCATCCGGACCTCCGGTCCTCCGGAACGTAGCCTGCCGCCCGGCGTCACGCTGGGTTCGGTGTGTCCGCCGCCGCCGCCGCCGGCAACCGACGGACGAGATCCGCCGCGAGCCCGAGCAACCCGAGCGCCAGCGCGCCGATCCCCACCGCCAGCAGCCCGCGATCCACCAGGGTCAGCGCCGGGCGCCGGACCGCCGACGCCGGTCCGACCGTCGCCTCGCCGATCGTCCGCCGCAACAGCGGGGTGGTCAGCATCGCGAGGTCGTAGTTCGGCGCGTCGACCGTCGGGCCGCCGTACAGCAGCTCCGCCCCGCCCGGCGGCAGCGTCGCCACGAGGTCCCACGCCGCGCGGTACACCGTCACCCCGTCGACCGGCAGCGGCGGGTCGTCCCCGTTCGCCACGGTCACGATCAGCCGGTCGCCGATCGGCTGGGCGAGCTCGATCACCAGCGGCGCCGACCGCGCGTTGCCGGTCCACTGCACCATCCGCAGCACCTGGACCCGCCCGCCGGCCCCCGGCACCCCGACCGTGACCTCTCGGGTGAACAGCGCTGCCGGCGACGCGATCGCCAGCCGGGAGACCCACGTCCCCGCCGTCGGCACCGCGACCTCGAGCCGGGTGTCGCTGCCGCGCTCGGTCCGGTCGAGCGTCACCCCGTCCACCGCGACGTCGTTCGGGTCCTGGACCGCGACGAACGGGATCTGACGCCCGTCGGCGACCAGCCGGAGGTCCCCGAGGTCCGGCCGGGCGATCGCCAGGACCTCGGGCGGGACGGGGATCCGCACCAGGCCTTCGCCGGTCACCGGGCGGCGCCACGCGAACGCGACGTCGTCGAGCGGCGTACCGGGGGTCCCGAGGTTCGACCGGATCTCCGGCGGCACCCACGCCGGGTTGTCCGCGACCGGGCCGGGCTGGATCGCCGCCCCGCCGAGGCGCGCGAGCTCGGGACCCGCGATCGACAGGTCCGCGAGCAGGGTCGTGCCGGGGGCCGCCCCGCCGCACAGCGCGTGCGGGCCCGGTCCGGCGTCGAGCACCGCGAGGTCCACCCCGTCGATCTCGACCGTCACGCGGTCCACCGCGAGCGGCGTCTGGCCGTTCGCGTCGATCAGCAGCGACAGGCGGTCGACCCCGCCGGCGCCCGACGGCCGCGGCACCACCGTCGACGCGATCGACAGCGCGCCGAGCGCGACCCGGGCGATCGTCGTCGGATCGGGCGGCTCGGACTGCCAGCCGTACCCCGGCATCCCGGTGTACGGCTCGGTCAGCCCGGCCCGGCGCGAGAAGATCGGATCCGCCGCCTCGACCCGGACCCGATCGACCGGGAGCGCCCGCGGGAGCTGGATCGACGTCCGGGCCCACCCGTTCTCCTGCACCACCACCGGGCCGACCGCGATCTCCAGCGTCTCCGGCGGGATCGGGGGCGCCCGGCGCCGGACGGCCGCGAACCGCGGCGCGAGCTGGAGCGACATCCCGGCGGTGGTCGGCGCGATGTCGACCTCGACCGTCCCCGACACCGGCCGGGCCCCGGTGATCGGCACCACCGGCTGCACGGTGTCCGGCAGGGACCACACCAGCACGTCGTCCGCCACGACCGTGCCCGCCGCGTCGGTCACGGTGACCCGCGCCGCCGGGACCGCCGCCGGGAGGTACACCTCGAGCGCGTCGATCGGCATCGGCCCGACCGCGAGCCGGTACACCCCCGGGGTCACCGTGGCGGCGACCTCGACCTGTTGGGCCGGATCGCCGTGCGGGTCTCCCTCGAGCCGCGCGAACGGGACCTCCCGGCCGGTGGCGTCGACCAGGACGAGGTCCGAGCCGTCACCGGGGTCGTCGGCGCTCCGGAGATCGAGCGGGACGTGGATCCGGGCCGGGCCGGCGGCCGGGACCGCGACCTCGGCGCACGACGGGTACGGGGACAGGTCGGCCGCGAGGGCGAGCGTGGAGAACCAGGGAATCATCGGTCCCTCCGGGGGTCAGGTCGCGGTCGCGCGGCGGAGCACCAGCCGCTCGAACGCGAACGCAGCGAGGATCAGCGCGACGGCGAGGCACCCGAGCGACCCGACCCGCACGAAGCCCTGGAGGCCCCACAGGTCGACCGCGAACACCTTGACCGTCGCGAGCAACACGAACGCGAACCCGACGAGCCGGACCACCCGATCGTCGCGCCACAGACCGATCGCCAGCACCACCAGGCCGTACCCGGCCCAGCTCGCCGAGCGGACCATGCTCTGGAGCCGGTCGGCGCCGGACAGCACGAGCGGGCCGCCGTCGCCGAACGCGTGCGACACCTCGACGTTCACGAGGGCGAACCCCACCAGCGCGGCGAGCAGCCCGAGCGGCCCGACGGCGAGGCGGAACGGGTCCGCCGGATCGAGCTGTCCGGCCGCGTCCCGCCGGGGCAGCCACCGGGCGCACAGCAGGACGCACACCAGCGGCACGCCCCACGCGTACAGGGTCCAGTTCAGGACCGGCC
>JBEBJW010000121.1:0-10331 GCA_040079715.1 Myxococcota bacterium
GCCGACGCCGGCTCGTCGCGGCGGTCGCCGCGGTCGTGGTCGCGGCCGTGGTCGCGGTCGTCCCCGCGATCCGCGCCGCGGTCGTCCCCGCGATCGTCCCCACGCTCGTCCCCACGATCGTCCCCGTGGTGGCAGTGGTGCCGCCACCCGTCGTCGCCGTGGATCAGCGACGCCACGCCGCTCGCGTACCCGAACACCACGCCGGAGGCGAGGAACAACACCAGGAACACCCGAGGTGCGCGCATCGTCACACCCACCGGGGCTCGGCGGCGCCGAACCAGTCGGCGGCCTCCGCCCGCTGCTCGGGGTCGAGCACCGCGTGGATCTGCTTCAGCGCAGACACCACGTCGCGGCGCGCCCGCGCGAGCTCGTCGTCCTGGCGGGCGAACACCGCCGCGAGCGTCGCCTCGTCGACCGCCTCTCCGCGGAACGCGCCCGCGAGCTCGGTCCGGGTCTCGGCCACGACCGACCCGAACTCCTCGACCGCGGCCCGCACGTCGGCGAGCCCGTGGTCCACGATCCCCTCCTGATCTTCGTCGACGTGCAGGCGACGCTTGATCACCTCGGCCGCGGCCCGGCCGAACATCGATCCGTCGGCGCGACCCCGCCCCTCACGGTGTCCCCGCCGGAACCCGCCGTGGCGACCCGCGCGCCACCCGCGCTGGTGGTGCCACCCGTCGTGGTGGTGGCGGTGGTGGCCGCGGACGACCCCCATCAGCCCGATCAGACACACGGTCCCGAACACGAATCCGAACAACGGCGACCTCCTGGTTGCATCCAGAAGGTCGCCACCGCACGCGAAGGGCGCGTGAAGCGCCGCGTGAAGAACCGTGAATCCGGCGCCCACCTCGTCTCCGACCGGGTGCGCGCCGGATCCGCCCAGCTACTGGTCGTTCACCACGCCGTCCTGGTCGATGTAGAACACCAGGGACTTGTTGCCGCCCTCACCGGTGACGGTGGCGGTGATCGTGCCGTCGTCCAGCCGGTCGTACACGATCGACAGGTTGCGATCGTCGGGGGTGACCACCTCGGCGGTGCCCGCGAACGGCGCGGCGTCGTCGATCATCAGCTTCAGGTCGTTCATCGTCATCGACCAGTCGTTGTGGTCGTCGACGGTCCAGTCGCGCGTCCCGGACAGCACGAACCCACCGTCTCGGATCGGGACCGCGGGATCGAGCCGGGAGACCGTGTGCTCGCTGTGGACCTCGACCAGGGTCGGGTCGACGAAGTTCGCGAACACGTAGTCGCTCTCGACGTGGCGGGTCCAGTCGTCGTCACCGGTCCAGGTGACGTCGGTGGTGCCGTCGATCGTGACGTTGCCGTTGGTGAACGCATCGAACGTGTGCATCACCTTCATCGTGCCGGGGTCGACGGCGGTGAACGCCACCGTGTCGATTCCGGCGTAGGTGTGGCCGGCGAACGTGCAGTCGTCCGCGAGGCTGCCGAAGTCGAGGGTCAACGTGTCTCCGCCGACCGACACCGCGGTGCACGGGGCCTGGCTCTCCCAGAAGTCCGACACGCCACCGATGATCGCCGACAGCGGATCCCCGACGGTCACGTCGGTGGTCACGTCGACGATCGCCGCGGACGCGTTGTCGCTCCGGGCGGTCTGGTTCAGCGACTCGATCGCGGTCTTCGCCTCCGCCGGGGTGAGCTCGTCCTTGTTCGGGCCGTCCAGCACGCAGCCGACCAGGACCACCGGGATCGCCATCAGGATGTTGCGCATGTCTTCCTCCAGTTGCTTTCATACATAATGTGGTCCACACAAATATGTATGAATTCAACCGGAACCGGTGGTCTGCAGCTGGAAATGCGCAGCCACAGATCCGCGCCCCGCGGGACGATCCGGGACGGACGGGGTGACGTGGTTCTCGATCGAGGCGATGCCGACGGCGCCGCGACCCGCTACGAATTCAACCGGTAGTTCGGCGCTTCTTCGGTCACGATCACGTCGTGCACGTGGCTCTCGCGCAGGCCGGCGTTGGTGATCCGGACGAACCGGCTGTTGCGCTGCATCTCCGGCACGGTGGCGCAGCCGCAGTACCCCATCGAGGCGCGCAGCCCGCCGACGAGCTGGTAGATCACGTCGCCGAGGTTGCCGCGGTACGGCACCCGGCCGACGATCCCCTCCGGGACGAGCTTGCGCGTATCGGCCTCGGGATCGCCGGCGGCGTCGTCCTGGAAGTACCGGTCGGACGAGCCCGCCCGCATCGCCTCGATCGACCCCATCCCGCGGTAGCTCTTGTACTGGCGGCCCTGGTACAGCACCACGTCGCCGGGGGTCTCGCGGGTCCCCGCGAACATCGACCCGATCATCACCGCGTCCGCCCCGGCGGCGATCGCCTTCGCCACGTCGCCGGAGAACTTGACCCCGCCGTCGGCGATGATCCCCACCCCGCGCTCGTGCGCGACCTCGGCGCACTCGGCGATCGCGGTGAGCTGCGGCACCCCGACGCCGGCGACGATCCGGGTGGTGCAGATCGAGCCCGGGCCGATCCCGACCTTCACCACGTCCGCCCCGGCGTCGATGCACGCCTTGGTGGCCTCGCGGGTCGCGACGTTACCGACCACCAGCTTGATCGACGGCCACCGCGCCCGGACGGCGGACGCGGCGTCGAGCACGCCCTGGCTGTGCCCGTGGGCGGTGTCGATCACGATCACGTCGACCCCGGCCTCGATCAGCGCCGCCACGCGCTCGTCACGGTCCCCGCCGACCCCGACCGCCGCGCCGCACATCAGCCGACCGTGCGCGTCCCGGCGGGCGAGCGGGAACCGGTCGATCGACTCGAGGTCCTTGATCGTGATCAGCCCGCGGAGCACGCCGTCTGCGTCGACCACCAGGAGCTTCTCGATCTTGTGCTCCTGCATCAGGTCCTTCGCGTGCTCGAGCCCGGTGCCGGGCGGCACGGTGACGAGCCCGGTGCTCATCACCTCGTGGACCGACCGGTCGAGCCGCCGCTCGAACCGCAGATCCCGGTTGGTCAGGATCCCGACCGCGCGGCCGTCGACCACCACCGGCACCCCGGAGATGCTGTGCTCGCGCATCACCCGCCGGGCGGCGCCGATCGTCAGGTCCGGCCGGATCGTCACCGGATCCGGGATGATCCCGGTGACCGCCTTCTTCACCCGGCGGATCTCGTCCGCCTGGCGGGCGACCGACAGGTTCTTGTGGACGATCCCCATCCCGCCGGCGCGGGCGATCGCGATCGCCGTCTCGGACTCGGTGACCGTGTCCATCGCGGCGGACAGGATCGGGATGTTCAGCGGAACCCCGTCGCACAGGCGCGACGACACGTTCACGTCCCGCGGGAGCACCGTCGAGTGACCGGGGACGAGGAGGACGTCGTCGAACGTCAGGGCGAGCGGCACGTCGAGCTTGCTCATGGTGGCCCCGGGCAGGCGGATGGGTATCCGGCGACGGTGCACCTCGCAACGCACGTTGACAGCGACCAGGGTGGGTGTTCAGGATGGGCCGTGCGCTCGACCCTGCCGCTCGAACCGGGCCGCGCTGGCTCCCTCTCTGGGGCCGTCGCCGTCGCTGTCGCGCGCGCCGTCGCCGTGTCCGTCGCGGTCGTGGCGGTGGCGGTGACGTCGGTACTCGGGCTCGCGTCGCCGCGGGTCGGTCGCGCCGAGGGGCCGTACGAGCTGAACATCGGGACCCTCGCCCCGAAGGGCACCCCGTGGATGGCCGCGCTCGAGCAGCTCGAGCGGGAGGTCGAGGCCGAGACGGGCGGGCGGATCAACGTGATCCTGCGCCCGCCCGGCGTGATGGGCGAGGTCGAGATGGTCCGCGAGGTCCGGATCGGCGATCGCCTCCAGGGCTGCACCGTCAGCGCCGGCGCGCTGGCCGAGGGCGGCAACGCGCCGCTGCTGTCGCTGGTCGAGCTGCCGTTCCTGTTCCGGACCGACGCCGAGGTCGACCATGTGCTCGACGACGTGCTGTTCGCCCCGATGTCCGACGAGCTCGCGAAGCGCGGGTTCGTGCTCGGGAGCTGGTCCGAGAACGGCTGGCGGTCGTTCGCGACCCGCGGCGCGGCGGTGACGTCGCCGGCCGACCTGCAGAGGCTGCGGATGCGGTCGCAGGAGTCGCCGGTGCACGTCGAGATGTACCGGGCGTTCGGGGTCGCGCCGATCCAGAAGCCGATGACCGAGGTGTTGACCTCGCTGCAGTCCGGGGTGATCGACGGGTTCGACGGGACCGCGCTGTACGTCGCGTCGGCGGGCCTCGGCGACGCGATCGACCACTTCACCGTCACCCGCCACATCTACCAGCCGTCGGTGATCGTGTGGAGCGCGCGGTGGTTCGACCGCCTCCCGCCGGACCTGCAGACCGTCCTGCGGTCGAAGCGGTCGATCGGTCCGGCCACCCGCCAGGCACTCCGGGCCGAGGACCAGGCGGCCCTCGACCGGTTCGAGGTGGTCGGGGTCGAGGTCCACCAGCTCACCGCCGCCCAGCGCGACGCGTTCGCGACCGTCGCCCGCCGGATCCACGACCCGATCGCCGCCGGGATCGAGGGAGGCCCGGCGTTGCTGGCGAAGATCCGCGCCGGAATCGCGACCACCCCGAGCCGCTCTGGGCCGGCCTCGGCTCCCCCCTGACGGCGTAGGGCGAGCGGACTCAGCTTCACCACCCTCGCCCTCCGACCGGAGGGCTCTTCGCGGGCTCCCGTGGCAAGGTTGTCGGACAGGATCGGGCGGTGGTTCGCGGCGATCGACCGCGTGTTCGCGGGGTGGACCCGGGCGCGGTCGGCGGCGGCGCCCCGCCGGCGGTCGCAGCGCGACGATCTGCTGTTCGTCTCGGTCCTGGTCGCGACCGGCGGGTGGATCGTGTTCGAGGACCTCGCCCGCCTCGCAGACCGGGTGATCTCGGTCGTCGAGCGCGTGTTCGTCGGGTTCGCTTTGCTGGCGATCACCGCCCTCGTGCTCGAGGACCTGCTCGCACGCGAGGTCGCCCCTCGGTTCGGCGATCCGTACGGCCTGCTGTCGCTCGACGACCCGACCAACACCGCGGTCCTGCTGATGGTCCTGGTCGGGTTCGCCGGCGCGAGCGTCGCGACCCGCCGCGATCAGCACCTGGCGGTCGACGTGATCGACCGGTTGGTCACCGCCCCCGCCGCCGGGGTGGTCCGGCGCCTGACCCGCCTCGTGTCGGCCGGGCTGTGCCTGCTGCTCGCCCGGGCGAGCGGGCTCGCGATGCTGACCCACAGCCAGGACGCGTTCCCCGGGGTCCGGGTGTCCGGCTGGCTCGCGCCGCTGATCAACCTCGCGGTGTGGCTGCTCCCGGGCGACAAGTACGGTCCCCCGTCGTGCAAGCGCCACGGGCTCGACGCCGTCGCGCGGGCGGCCGCGAGCTGCCCGTCGGTCGACTTCCCGTCGATCGAGTCGTGGATCGACGCGAAGTACGACGCCGGCCTCGACCCGTTCTCGATGTTCGTGTTCGGGTACGTCGACCCCGGCGACAAGCTGCCGCTGTGGGTCCCGCTGTCGTTCCTGGTGGCGGTGTTCGGGGTGATGGCGGTGCGGTACACGGCGCAGGCGCTGCTGGCCCGGGCCCCGCGCCCGACCGTGTCGTCTCGGTCGCGCCCGGCGGGGTCCTCGACCGGTCGGACGACGGCGGACGTGGTGCTGGCCGGCGCCCTGCCCGGGGCCCTCGTCGCGCTGGTGCTCGGGCTGTGGCTCGGCCAGGGGATGCTGATCCTGACCGCGAGCGCGGTGCTGGTGGTGCTCGGGGCGCCGCTGTTCGTCGCGGTCGGCGTCGGGACGGTCGCGTGCTGGGTCGTGATCCGGAACGGGTCGGCCGAGACCGTGGTGAGCGACATGTTCGAGGCGACGAACAAGTCGGAGCTGCTGTCGATCCCGCTGTTCGTCCTCGCCGGCAACCTGATGACCCGCGGCACGATCGCCCGGCGGCTGGTCGACGCCTGCGCGATGTTCGCCGCGATCACCGGCAGCAGCCCGGTCACGGTGATCGCGGTCGGCTCGGTGATGTTCCCGATGCTCCTCCGGGAGGGCTACCCGGAGCGGTACAGCCTGGGCGTGCTGACGACCGCCGGGAGCCTCGGGATCGTGATCCCGCCGTCGATCCCGATGATCGTGTACGCGATCATGGTCAGCGGCGCCGACGGGGTGGGCCCGATCGACCCGGCGGACCTGTTCCGGGCCGGGATCGGACCCGGGCTGTTCATCGCCGGCACGCTGATCGCGTACACCCTGTTCCGGTTCTGGCCGCGAGAGCCGGCGCCGCGGGTGGAGGTCCCGCCGACCGCTCCGCAGTGGATCGGCCGGTGGTCGCTCGGGCTCGGCAAGGCCGTGCTGCTGGGGCTCCCGAGCCTGGCGCTGCCGGTGGTCGTGCTCGGCGGGATCTACGGCTGGTTCTCGGTCGACGGGGTGCCGATCACCCTGACGGTGACGGAGGCGGCGGCGTTCTCGGTGTTCTACGCGCTGGTGGTCGAGCTCGTGGTGTACCGGGAGCTCCGCCCGCGCGCGCTGCCGGCGGTGCTGACCGAGTCGGGGGTCCAGCTCGGCGGCCTGTTCCTGATCCTGGTGATCGCGATCTCGCTCAACCGGTTCTTCGTGTTCGAGGAGCTGCCCGAGATCGCCGCCGCGTTCATGCTCGACCGGGTGCACTCGCCGCTCCAGTTCCTGGTGATGGCGAACCTGCTGCTGCTCGCGGTCGGCTGCGTGATGGACATCCTGTCGGCGACCCTGATCGTCGCGCCGCTGCTCGCCCCGATCGCGGCCCAGTACGACATCGACCCGATCCACTTCGCGATCGTGTTCATCGTGAACCTCGAGATCGGCTACCTGACGCCGCCGATGGGGATCAACCTGTTCGTCGCGAGCTCGGTGTTCGATCGCCCGCTGCTCGAGGTGATCCGGTCGGTGGTCCCGTTCGTGGTCCTGCTGGCGTTCTGCCTGGCGATCGTCACCGCGTTCCCGGCGCTCTCCCTGTGGCTGGTCCCGTGACCCGGGTTACCGGATCCACGATGTCGTCCGTCCGTCCCACCACCCTGCACCTCCTGGGGCTCCATGCCCCGGGCCTGCGCGCCTCCGGCAGCGACCTCGATCGCAGCGGGCCTTCGCCTGGTGCGTGACGGACCGACCCCCGAAACCACTTCACCAGAACGAAGGCCCCGGCAATCCCGCCGGGGCCTTCGTCGTTTCAGGAGCACCGATGTATGCGACCGTCGACGCCGCGCCCCCGCCCCTCGAACCCCGGGTCGGCCTCGACGCGGACTGGGTCGGGCTGGTCCACCACGTCCGCCGGCTGAAGGGCCGCGCGTTCGTCCACCTGTGGCTGCCGCAGGGCCTGGTGCAGATCGTGTGGACCGGCGAGCTGCCGGACGGGGTCCGCCCCGGAGCGACGATCGAGGCCCGCGGCCCGTGCGTCCCCGCCGCCCTCCGCGACCCGACCCTCCGGTGGGCCGGGCTCGAGGTCCAGGCGACCGCGATCGCGGTGTGGTCGACCCCGTCCGAGCCGATGCCGGTCGACCTCACCAAGCCCGAGCTCGTCGCCACCGCCGAGACCCGGTTCGATCTGCGGCCGCTGACCCTGCGCCACCCGCGGATCCGGGCGGTGTTCACGATCCAGGACGCGCTGGTGCGCGGGTTCCGGAGCTACCTGTCCGGCAGCGGGTTCACCGAGATCCACTCGCCGAAGATCGTGGCCGAGGGCGCCGAGGGCGGGGCGAACGTGTTCGAGCTCGGGTACTTCGGCCGGCGCGCGACCCTCGCCCAGAGCCCGCAGTTCTACAAGGAGTTCGGCACCGGGGTGTTCGGGCGGGTGTTCGAGGTCGGACCGGTGTTCCGGGCGGAGCCGCACGCGACCAGCCGCCACCTCGCCGAGTACACCTCGCTCGACGTCGAGCTCGGCCCGATCCGGTCGCTCGACGAGGTGATGGCGGTCGAGGTCGGCGCGCTCGGCGCGATGCTCGACGCGGTCCGCCGGGACTGCGCCCACGAGGTCGCGCTGCTCGGGATCACCCTCCCCGCGCTCGGCCCGATCCCGGTGATCCCGTTCGCCGCGGTCAAGGCGCGGACCGGCGACACCGACCACGACCTGTCGCCGTCCGAGGAGCAGGCGGTGTCGGCGTGGATCCGGGCCGAGACCGGGTCCGACTGGGTGTTCGTCACGGGGTATCCGTCGTCGAAGCGCCCGTTCTACGCGATGGACGACCCGGCGGACCCGAGGTCGACCGTCAGCTTCGACCTCCTGTTCCGCGGGGTCGAGATCACGACGGGCGGCCAGCGGATCCACGAGCTGCCGACGCTCGAGGCGAAGCTGCGCCGGCGCGGGATGGACCCGGCGGCGTTCGCGTTCTTCACCGCCGCCCACCGCCACGGGCTGCCGCCGCACGGCGGGTTCGGCCTCGGGCTCGAGCGGCTGACCGCGCGCCTGTGCGGGCTCGACAACGTCCGGGACGCGACGTTGTTCCCGCGGGATCTCCACCGCCTCGCGCCCTGACCCCGGCGGGTGTTATCGCACCCCTCGGAGGGGACGATGGCGAGTGTCCACCGGCTGGTGGCGATCCTGCGCGAGCGCTCGGTGCGGGTCGGCGCGTTCACCCTCTCGTCGGGGGCCACGTCCGACCTGTACGTCGACGCGCGCCAGACCACGCTGAACGCCGAGGGCGCGGCGCTGGTGGCCGAGCTGGTGCTGGCGCGGCTCCGCCCCGAGGTGGTCGGCGTCGGCGGGATGACCCTCGGGGCCGACCCGATCGCGTGCGCGGCGTCGGCGTGGTCGATCGCGAAGCTCGGGCGCCCGGTCCACGCGTTCCTGATCCGCAAGGAAGCCAAGGCCCACGGCGCCGGCCAGCGGGTCGAGGGGCTCGCGAGCCTGCCGCGCGGCTCGAGGGTCTGCGTGGTCGAAGACACCACCACCACCGGCAAGTCGCTCCTCGCCGCGGTCGACGCGGCCCGCGAAGCCGGCCTCGACGTGGTCCAGTGCGTCACCGTGGTCGACCGGCTGGAAGGGGCGGCGGAGGCGGTCCGGGCGGCCGGGCTGACCCTCGAGGCGCTCACCACGCGGGCCGAGCTGATCGCGTGAACCGCCGCGAGCTGCTCGGCGCGGCGGCGGCGCTGGCGGTGCTCACCGGCGCCTCTCCCCGCCGGACGTACCTGAAGGCGCACCGGGTCTACACCCGGGAGCTCGTGTTGTACCGGGACTTCCGCACGGCGCTGCTCCTGCGCGCGACCCTGCTCGAGCCCGCGTTCCGCGCGACCCTCGCGGCCGAGCGGCGCCGGCTCGTCGCCCCGTCCGACGAGAACCACGCCGCGTTCGTGGCCCGGATGGCCGAAGACGGCGCGAAGTACACCGAGGTCGTGTTCGCCGCGGACTCGTCGTACGACAACGCCGACCGGTTCGGCCCCGGCGACGACCGGTGGAACCTCCGGCTGATCGCGGACGGTGTCGAGCAGGAGCTGCTGGCGGTCGAGCGGGTCCGCGAGCCTTCGCCGCTCCACGAGGCCCTGTACGTCCAGGCGGACATCTGGGGGGAGCTGTGGATCGCGCGGTTCGGCCGCACCGTCGCCGCCCCCGACTCGGTCGAGCTGATCGTGGGTAGCGGCTACGGCAATGGATCGGTACGGTGGGATCACCTCCACGCGCCATGAACGAGGTTGACAGCGGGCGTCGCGCCTTCACTGGTTAGACGAACGGGTCAGACGAGCGGGGTCAGGGGCCGGAGTGGACATGACGCACGACCACGGGTCTGCGGTGGACCTGGGACCGACGTTGCCGTTGACGGGCTTCACCGTCGACCTGCGCACGGGCGCGGTCGTGTCCGAGGCCGGCGGGTCCGAGGCGCTGACCGGGCGGGAGCGCGCGCTGCTCGGGTACCTCGCCCGCCATCCGGGCCGCGAGATCCCGCGCGACGAGCTGCTGACCGAGGTCTGGGGCTACTCGAACCAGGTCGTCAGCCGGGCGATCGACAGCACCGTCCGGCGCCTGCGCGAGAAGATCGAGCTCGATCCTGCGCAACCCCGTCACCTGCTCACGGTGTGGGGCACCGGCTACCGGTTCGAGCCGGTCCGCGCGGAGCCGATCGCCCGCCCGCCGGAGCCCGGACCGCCGGCGCCGGGGCGGGTCCGGGTGCTGGGCGAGCGTCGGATCGACCTCGATCTCGGGACGGTGCGGGGCCCGGACGGCGAGTCGCAGCTCACCACCGGCGAGCGCGCGCTGCTCGACACCCTCGCCGAGGCCGACGGGGCGGTGGTCGACACCGAGCAGCTCGCGCGAACGCTGTGGGGACGCGGCCGGTCGGGGGCGGAGCGGGCGCTGTCGTCGGTGATCTACCGGATCCGCCGGAAGATCGAGCCGGACCCGGACGCCC
>JBEBJW010000122.1:0-10241 GCA_040079715.1 Myxococcota bacterium
GCCGCCGCTCGCGCTCGACACGGTCGATCCCACGTTCGGGCCGAACGCCGGGGGCACGCGGGTCACCGTGACCGGCTCGTTCGACGCCGCCACCACCGTCGAGTTCGACGGCGTCCCCGGGTCGATCGTCAGCTCGACCACGTCCGAGATCGTCGTCGACACCCCCGCGATCGCCGGTGACGGGTGGGTCGACGTCCGCGCCGTGTCCGGGGTCCAGTCGGACACGATCCCGAGCGGGTACCAGTACTGGGAAGACGGCGCCGGCAGCTCGGGCACGTTCGGCTGGCTGACGTACGTGCGGCTGGTCGGCGGGTACTGGACCAACCCGCAGGACGGCGCCACCGGCGTGCTCGCGTTCACCACCCCGAACGCGTGGGAGCCGTGGACCGACTACGCGCCGACGATGGACACCTGCGCGTTCAACTACGGGTCCACCGCCCCCGGCCCGTTCTACGATCCCGGCGCCGCCCACCTCGACCTGTCGTCGGGGGCCACCTCCGCCCGGCTGGTGCCGAACGCGACGATCGGGGCCGGGGCGTACAGCGACCTCGCGCTGACCCCGAACGTCGACGTGGTCCCGGGGCTCCTGTACGACCTCGATCCGGTCGCCGGGAACGCCGACTGGCCCGGGTTCGGGGTCGACGGGATCGTCGAGGTGCCGCCCGCGTTCACGGTCACGGTTCCGGACCTCGACCGCGCCAACGCCCCGAACGTCACCCGGTCGTTCACGCTCGAGTGGGACGGCGGGGGCGGCGACTACGTGCTGATCTACATCCTCCGCCAGTACCTGCCGCTGTTCGGGAACTGGACCAACGACGGCGTGGTCACCTGCGCGGTGTCCGACACCGGCGTGTTCACGATCCCGTCCAACGTGTGGCCGGACTGGTACGTCGACGACTTCCTCCACATCGAGGTCGGGCGGGTGATCGAGCGCCACACGGTGCTCCCGCACGACGGCTCCGAGAGCCGCACGATGGGGATCTACTGGTACTACGGCGGGGCGTACACGATTCGGTGATCGTCCGGGCGGCGCAGGTCCGGCGGGCGTCGGATCGCGGTTGCGGGACGGCCGGCGACGGCTTACGTGCGCCGGGTTCGGGTCCGCCTCGCGTGGACCCTGCCGTGCGGGCCGAACACGTCGAACGACGGGTGCGGCTCGCCGGCACGGGCTCGAAAGTCGCGGCCTCCGCTGCGCGCCCGGTTGGAGCAGAGATGTACGCGATCGTCGAGACGAGTGGTAAGCAATACCGCGTCGCCAAAGGAGACACGATCGAGGTCGACCGGATCGGAGCCGAGATCGGCGCCACGGTCACCCTGGATCGGGTCCTGATGGTGCACGGCGAGCAGGTGAAGGTCGGCGCCCCGACCATCGCGGGCGCTTCGGTGACCGCGAAGGTGGTCGAGCACTACCTCGGGATCAAGGTCCGGAGCTTCAAGTACGTCCGCACCCGGCGCTACCGTCGGCGGAACGGCTTCCGGCACTCCCACACTTCGCTCGAGATCCTGGACATCGTCGGCTAGAGGCGCGAAATGGCACACAAAAAGGGACAGGGCAGCACGCGGAACGGCCGCGACTCGAACCCGCAGTACCGCGGCGTGAAAGCGTTCGACGGGGAGCAGGTCCGGGGCGGCACGATCATCATTCGCCAGGTCGGCACGAAGTTCCACCCGGGCCGCAACGTCGGCATGGGCAAGGACTACACGCTGTACTCGAAGGTCGAAGGGGTCGTTCGGTTCCACGTGCGGAACAACCGGAAGTTCGTCGCCGTGATTCCGGCGGACGTCGTCGCCGAGGGCTGATCCGCTCTCCTGGGCTCGGCCGTGAAGTTCGTCGACGAGGTCTCGTTCGCCATCGCCTCCGGGCACGGTGGCGCAGGTGCGGTGTCGTTCCGACGGGAGAAGTACATCCCGCGGGGCGGCCCCGACGGTGGTGACGGCGGCGCCGGCGGCTCGATCGTGTTCCGATCGACCCACTCGCGCAACACGCTGGTCGACTTCCGGTTCAACAAGGTCTACCGCGGCGGTGACGGCCAGAAGGGCGCCGCCCGCGACATGACCGGCCGCACCGGCGACGAGACGGTGCTGCTGGTGCCGGTCGGCACCGTGATCTACAACGACGAGACCGACGAGCAGATCGCCGATCTCGCGGTGGTCGACGCCGAGTGGCGGTTGACCGGCGGTCGCGGCGGGAAGGGCAACCACTTCTTCGCCACGCCGACCCACCGCACCCCGCTGCACGCGCAGGAGGGCGAGCCCGGCACCGAGCTGCGGGTCCGGCTCGAGCTGCGGCTGCTGGCCGACGTGGGCCTGCTCGGCCTGCCGAACGCCGGGAAGTCGACGTTCATCTCGCGGGTGTCGGCGGCCCGGCCGAAGATCGCGGACTACCCGTTCACCACCCTGGTCCCCAACCTCGGGGTGGTGTCGATGGCGGTCGGCGAGTCGTTCGTGGTGGCCGACCTCCCCGGGCTGATCGAGGGCGCGGCCGAGGGGGCCGGGCTCGGGCACCGGTTCCTGAAGCACCTCGATCGGTGCCGCCTGCTGCTCCACCTCGTCGCGGCGGACGTGGACGGCGATCCGGTCGACGCGGTGCAGACGATCGAGGCCGAGCTCGAGGCGTACGACCCCGAGCTCGCCGGCCGCGACACGATCGTGGTCCTGTCGAAGATCGACGTGCTGACCCCCGAACAGCGCGAACAGCACCTCGCCGATCTCCGCGCCGCCGGGTACGCGCCGTACGCGATCTCGGCCGTGTCCGGCGAAGGCCTCCAACCGTTGCTCCACGCCGTGTGGAGTCGCCTGCGGTCATCGTTCGTCACTCCCGTTGAGGACGACCCCGAGCACGGCTAGGTTTCCGCAGACCCCGCGATCGCGGCGGGTGAGGAGCTCGGGATGACGGCTGCGTTCGTGGTCGGCGTGTTCTGGTCGAACCATGCGCTCGCATGCGACGGCAAGACCGCCTCCGGGCAGCCGGATCCGACGTGTGATCACGCCGAGGGCGGCGATCCCCGCCACGCCGACGCGAACCCGGCCCAGTGCGCCCGCCAGGCGGAGCTGGTCGGGGTCGAGAACTGCGCGTGGACCACGGCGATGATGGCGCAGCGGGTGCTCGAGGAGGGTTCGCCCTGGACGTATGTCGGTCGGCTGCTCGCGTCGGACATCGTGCTGCCGTCGAAGGTCGCGGTGCCGTACACCGTGGGCCCGGTCGAGCCGGACGGCGGCGCGATCTACGTCGTCGCGAACGAGGTGCTCGATCGGCTGGTGCGGGACGGGAGCTCCCAGTCGCGGCTGGAGCTCACCGGGCGGCTGCTCGAGGTCGACGGGGTGACGTACTTCGTGGCCACGAACCTCTCGCCTGCGCGCTCCTGATCGCGTCGGTCGGACGCGGATTCTCTCCCGGCCACCCCGAAACCTGTCCGCTCCGCCCTTGCCGGTCGCTCGGAACGGACGCACAATGGGAGTAGGACCGCCCCTGTCGTCAGGCGGGGGCACCGTCCTCCGTCGGATTCGTCCGGCGGCGCGGAAGCGGGCCCGTCGAGGCCGGCTCCGCAGGAGGTCACCATCGAGCCCGAAGTCATCGCGTCCGCACTGGCGAAGCTCGCCGCCGAGAAGAAAGCTGGCGACGTCGCCATCCTCGATATGCGGAATCTCGTCGACTACACCGACGTCTTCGTCCTGGGCACCGCCCGCAACCGCCGCCACGTCGCAGCGTTGGCGGAGGAAATCCGTCTGTACGCGAAGAACGAGCTCGGCATCCAGTGCCTCGGCACCGAAGGGTTGCCGTCGGCGCGGTGGGTGCTGGTGGACTTCGGCTCGGTCGTGGTCCACCTGTTCGACGAGCCGCTGCGCGCGTTCTACAACCTCGACGGCCTGTGGGCCGACGGTCCCCGGGTCGACGTGGCGGCGCCCGAGGCGACCGAGTCGTCGACCGACGACGACGATCCGACGACCGCCGAGGCCGAGCCGCCGGTCCCGTGAACCGGGCTGGCTGCGAGCGCGCTGCGCGCCGACGAGCGGGCAGTCGCGCCACCTGTCGGGCGTCTCCACTCCAGCGCGGCAGGGCGGCGTGCGGTTCCGGGTCCTGATCGTCGGCCGGAGCCGGTGCCGGTGGGCCGACGAGGCGGTCGATGACTACACGCGCCGGATCCGACGGTACGGCGGCGTCGAGCAGGTCGACCTCAAGGCCGAGCCGTTCCGCGGCGACGTCGAGGCCGTCCGCCGGGCGGAGGCCGCGCGGATCGTGGCGCGGGTCGGTGAGCGCGACCGGCTGGTGGTCCTGGACGAGCGGGGCGACCGGCTCGACACCGCCGGGTTCGCCGCCGCCGTCGACGCGGGGCGCCAGTCGGGCGCGGTGGTGTTCGCGATCGGGGGCCCGTACGGGCACGGCGCGGCCGCCCGCGACGCCGCCTGGCGCGTGGTGCGGCTGTCGGACCTGGTGCTGAACCACGAGGTCGCCCGGGTGGTGCTGTACGAGCAGCTGTACCGCGCCCTGACCGTGCTGGAAGGCGCGCCGTACCACCACTGACCCGCAGGGGTCCGGCTACTCCTGGTCCATCAGGACCGCGAACTCGCGGCGGACGGCCTCGTAGGTCGCGTCTTCGTCGACGAACGAGAACAGCTGGTTCCCCTCGTCGTCGATCCCGTAGCGGAAGATGAACATCTCGATCTCGTCGCCCTCTTCGGACCGGAGCTGCTCCAGCCGCGCGAGCAGCGCGAACTCCTCCCCTTCGTGTTCGATCACCGCCATGATCGCGCACTCGATCTCGAGGCCCTCTTCGTCTCGGATCGTGACGAGATCGCTCGGATCGAACTCCTCGCTCTCGTCGAACCCGTCGACGTGGCCGTCGCCGTTCTCTTCCGGATCGGTCCCCATCACGCGCCTCCCTACCCGTTCTTCCGCTCGAACTCGCGCATGAAGGCGACCAGCGCATCCACCGCGGCGTCCGTCTGTGCGTTGTACAAGCTCGCCCGCAACCCGCCGAGCTCCCGGTGTCCCTTCAGCCCGGACAGGCCGCTCTCGGACGCCGACTTGTGGAACGCGGTGTCGAGGTCCTCCTTCCCGGAGGTGAACACCAGGTTCATCCGCGACCGGCTCGCCTTCTGGACCCGCGACCGCCAGAACCCCGTGCGATCGATCTCGGCGTACACCTTGTCAGCCTGGGCGACGTTCCGCCGCTCCATCGCCTCGAGCCCGCCCACGTCGTCCTCGAGCCAGGCGCAGACCTGGTCGATCATGTAGATGCCGAACGTGCACGGCGTGTTCAGCATCGAGTCCTTCTCGACCTGCTTCGCGTACCGGAGCATCGCGGGCAGGTTCGTCTCCATCCGGGGCAGGATCGACTTGCGGACGATCACCACCACCACGCCGCTCGGCCCCACGTTCTTCTGGGCGCCCGCGTACACGAAGTCGAACTTCGAGCCGTCGATCGGGCGCGACAGGAAGTTCGAGCTCATGTCGCACACCAGCAGCGGGCCGGCGTTCCGGAGCTCGGGGACGTAGTGGAACTCGGTGCCGAAGATCGTGTTGTTCGAGGTGTAGTGGAAGTACACCGCGTCGTTCGGGACGTCCGACCAGCCGCCCGCGGCCGGGACGTGGTCGTAGCCCGTCTCCTTCGACGAGAACGCCACGTCGACCGTGCCGTACCGCTTCGCGTCGTCGATCGCGGAGTGCGCCCAGTGCCCGGTGTCGAGGTACACCGCCCGCCCGCCGCGGAGCAGGTTCATCGGCAGCATGTAGAACTGCGACCGCGCGCCGCCCTGGAGGAACAGGACCTCCTGGTCGTCGGACAGCCGCATCAACCGCCGGATCCGCGCCTTGGCCGACTGGTGGATCGCGTCGAACACCTTGCCGCGGTGGGAGTGCTCGGCGACCCCGATCCCCGAGCCGTTCACGTCCCACAGGTCCTGCTGGGCCTGGTGGAGCACCTTCTCGGGCAACACGCCGGGTCCGGCCGAGAAGTTGTGAATCCGCGCCATCGGTGTACCTCCGGGTCGGAACCCCGTATCCGGTCCCGTAGCCGGCGACCCTATAGCGCGACGACGGAGACGTCGAGCACCTGAGCCAGCTGATTCAGCCGCTCTGTCGCCGACGCGTCCGGCGCGGACGACACCTGGATCCGGGCGATCGCCGCCCCACCCGGGAAGATCACGTTCTCCATCTCCTGCACGTTGATCTGCGCTTCCCTGAGCACCCCGAGGACCGAGGCGAGCACCCCGACCTGATCGTGGTGCCGGACCGTGACCCGGTGCGTCGCCTGCGACCGGACCAGCGAGTTGACCCCGTTCAGCACGCGGCCCTGGTCGCGGAACGCCTCGACGATCCGACACGCCTCGTCGCCGACCGCCTCCTGGGCCTCGTCGGTCGACGCGCCGATGTGGTGGGTGCCGTACACCGACGGGTGGCGGGCGAGCGGGTGGTCGATCGTCCCCTCGTTGCCGGCGGGCTCGGTCGAGAACACGTCGAGGCCGGCGCGGATCCCCTTGTCGTCGAGCGCCTTCTCGAGGGCACCCTCGTCGACCACCTCGGCGCGGCTGGTGTTCAGGAACAGCGCGCCGTGCTTCATCGCGGCGAACACCGACTCGCCGACGAGGCCGCGGGTCTCCTTGGTCAGCGCGAGGTGGACCGACACCACGTCCGACCGGCGCGCGAGGTCCTCGAGGGTCGCGGCCCGCTCCACGCCGTGCTCGGCGGCGATCGCGTCGGTCAGCGACCGGCTCCACGCCACGACCTTCATCCCGAACCCGGCCGCGCGGCGCGACACCGCCTTGCCGATGTCGCCGAGCCCGACGATCCCGATCGTGCGGCCCTTCACGCCGCTGGCCGCGCCGTACCTGCCCTTCGCCCACACCCCCGCCCGGAGATCGTTCACCGCGTCCGGGATCCGCCGATCGAGGGCCAGCAGCAGGCCCATCGTCAGCTCCGCCACCGCGACCGCGTTCTTGCCGGGGCAGTTCGTGACGAAGATCCCGCGGGACGAGCAGGCGGGCACGTCGATCGTGTTCACCCCGGCGCCGGCCCGCACCACGAGCGACAGCTTCCGGCCGGCGGTGGCGTGGGCGGCGGTGACCTTCGTCCCGCGGACCACCAGCACCTCGGGATCCCACTCGCGCAGCCGGTCGACGAGCGCGTCCCCGTCGAGCTTCGGCTCGGACCGCACCTCGAACCCCTGCGACGCGAGCCGGACCCGGGCGCGGTCCGGGAGCTTGTCGGCGAACAGGACCCGCATCGATTCCTCCGTCACACGAACGGTACACGAAACCCTCCCGAGCCGGGATCACCCACCGCGTGCGGTACAATCGAATGGTGGGGTCGGCCGCCGGGATCGGGCGGTGCCGCGACGGACGGGGAGGCAGGTTGACTCGGCGCATCCTGGTGGTAGACGACGACGGCCTCGTCTTGCGTGCGGTGGCAAAGGTGTTGTCGCGCGCCGGGTACAACGTCCTGACCGCAGTGGACGTGGACTCCGCGCTCCGACACGCCGAGACCGGGCAGATCGACGCCGCGCTCGTCGACTACGCGCTGTCGCGGGAGACGGGTCTCACGGTGTTGTCGCACCTCCGCGAGGTTCAGCCGAAGTGCGTCCGGATCCTGTTGACCGGACGGAGCGACGCGCAGGTGATGGTCGACGCGGTCAACCATGGCGAGGTGGCGAAGGTCGTCCGCAAGCCGTTCGAAGCACAGAACCTGCTGAAGGAGCTCGACGAGGCGTTCGAGCGCGCGCTGCGGATCAAGGAGCTCCTCGGCCCCGGCGACGACGACGCGGCGTCCGAGCGGGCCGAGCTCGACGAGGCCCTCCGCGACCGGCTGTGTCTCGCGCTCCAGCCGATCTTCGACGTGGCGAGCGGCGCCCCGCGGCCGATCGCGTACGAGGCGCTGCTCCGGCCGAAGCACAGCCGCCTGAACACACCGATGATGCTGCTGACCACCGCCGAGCGGCACGAGCGGATCCCCGAGATCGGGGCGGCGGTGTTCGCGCTCGCGAAGCAGGTGCTGGGGCGGCTCCCCGAGCCGTACGGCCTGTTCGTCAACCTCCACCCGCTCCAGCTCGCCCACCCCGAGCGGCTCGCGCGGGATCTGTCGGCGTTCGCCGGTCACAGCCACCGGGTCACCCTCGAGATCACCGAGCAGAGCCAGCTCACCAAGCTGGACCGGTGGGAGGAGTCGATCCGGCTGATCACCGAGTCCGGCTGCAAGATCGCGGTCGACGACCTCGGCGCCGGCTACGCGTCCCTCGTGATCCTCGCCGACCTGCAGCCGCAGTTCATCAAGCTCGACATGAGCCTGGTCCGCAACATCCACCGCGAGCCCCGCAAGCAGCGGCTGGTCACCCTGGTCCGCCAGTTCGGAGACGCGACCGACGCCCAGGTGATCGCCGAGGGGGTCGAGTCCGAAGGCGAGATGTCGGCGCTGCTCGACTGCGGCGTGCGTCTCCTCCAGGGCTACCACTTCGCCCGACCGTCCGAGCGGTTCGTCGACCTGAAGGGCGTCGACCCGAAGGGCGTCGACCTCAAGGGCGTCGACCCGAGGGGCGTGGACCAGGGCTGACCCCCGACCCGCGGCCGTTCAGGGCGCGCGGGACCGGCGACGATCAGGTCGAGCGCGTGGAACCCTGGGCTGGTGGGGACCCGACCGGCGACCGCGGCGGCAGCGTACAGCCCCGCATCGACGGGTCTAACGGCGGCTCCGCGCGACGGCGATCCGCAGGTCGAGCCACCGACCGCGCAGATCCCGGGGCCCGTCGACGTCGGACCGCCGCTCCGCGTCCGGCCGGCCGGCGAACAGCGCGAGCGCCAGCTCCGCCCGCGCGACCAGATCCGACCGGGCGAACGCCCGGACCTCGTCCAGCGTCGCCGCCGCCTCGTCCGGCCGACCGGCCTCCGCAAGCGCCACCGCCCCGAACAGCCCGGCGACCCCGGCGAGCTCGGACCCGGGCGGGACCGACGTCCGCGCCCCGTCGAACCGGACCGCCGCGGTCGTCGGATCGCCGGCCCGCTGGGCGAGCTCACCGCGCACCACCAGCGCGATCGCGGCCGACCGCCGATCCCCGATCCGCTCGAGCCGCTCGCAGGCCCCGTCGACCAGCGCGACGGCCTCGTCCACCCGCCCGAGCTCCGCCAGCGCCGCCGCGAGATCACAGGCGCAGATCGCCCGCTCCGTCGGGTCCCGGGCCGCAGACAGCCGGACGGCGAACACCGCCGCTGCGCGCTCGGCATCCCCTCGCTCCAGCACGACCCGGGCCAGCGCCCGGTCGACCGCCTGGCGGACCACCAGATCGGCCGGATCCGCGGCCAGCACCTCCCGGAACGCCGCCTCGGCGAGCTCCGGTCGACCCTCGGCGAACGCGATCATCCCGAGGTCGTACCGCGCGATCTCGTGCGCGTCGGGGCCGGCCTCGGGGTCGACCAGGGTGGCGGTGCACAGGGCCCGGGCCTCGGCGAGCGCGCCCGCGTCGCGCAGGACCTTCACCTGGCCGCTGGTCGCCCGCCGCCGGAGCTCCGCGGGGGCGGTCGGATCGCCCGACACGGCCCCGTACGCCACGCGGGCCGCCGCGAGGTCCCCGGTCGACATCGCGAGGTGGCCGCGGATCACCGCCCGCTCGAGCCGCTCGGGGTCCGGGCCAGCCGCCGCCGCCGCGTCCGCCGCCGCCAACGCCGCTCCCGCCTGCGCGAACAGGCCGAACCGCCCGGCGAGCCGCGCGGCCTCGAGCAGGAGCCCGTCGACCGAGCCCGGCGCCGCGGTCGACCACCGCCCGACCCGCTCCACCAGCCGCTCCGCCTCCGACGACGGGCCCCGGGCGAACACCACCCGCGCCGACCCACGCCACAGCGCGATCGCCACCTCCGGGCGTGGATCGTCGCCAACGAGGTCGAGGGCACGCCCGAGGTTCTCCCGCTCCCGGATCGCCGCCCCGATCGGCCCGGCGCCGACCGCCGCGCACCACGCCGCGTGGGCCCGACGCCCCGCCGTCACCCGCTCCGCCGACACCGTGTCCTCGACGAACCGCCGGAGGCTCCCGAGCAGCGCGTACCGGGGCTCGGCGTCGACCGACAGGCTCGGCGCCAGCCACGACCGGGCCCGCAACCCCGCGACGAGCCCGATCGCCGGCGCGCCGAGCACTGCCGTCGCGCCGTCGAGGTCGAACCCGCCATGGAACGCAGCCAGGACCGCCAGGCCGTCGCGCTCGGCCGCGGTCAGCCCGCGCCACGCCGCGTGGAGCGCGTCGTCGAGCGAGCCGTGGCCCGGG
>JBEBJW010000123.1:0-10231 GCA_040079715.1 Myxococcota bacterium
CCCGTCCGCCGTCCCGCACCGAGCTCGATCAGGAGACGCTCGCGTGGGTCGCGGTCCCGAAGTTCGAGGCCCTGCTCGCGTCGGTCACCGAGGCGCTGGCGGTCGAGCCGCCGGATCGAGCGGCGCTGATCGCCGTCCGGCTCCGGGTCGGCCGCGAGTGGGCCGCGCTGCTGCCGATCCCGGCCGCCCACGCCGAGCGGCTCGGCGCCGCGTACGCCGACCGGCTCGACGCGCTGTCGGCCCGGATCGCTGCGCTACCGGACCCGCGGGTCGAGGAGGAGGCCCGGAGCGTCGCGACCCGCGAGGGGTGGATCGCCGAGGCCGAGGCCCTGCTGACCGAGCCGAACCTCGCCGAGGCGGTCAATCGGGCCAAGGCGCTGCAGAAGACGTGGAAGGACGCCCCGCGCCTCGGGTCGGCCGGCGCGGCCAAGAGCCTCGGGAACCGGTTCCGGGCGGCGATCGACGGGGTGTTCGCCCGCCGGGCGTCGGAGCGGGACGAGCGGGTGACCAAGCTGACCGCGCTGGTCGACCAGGCCGAGGTCCTCACCCGCAGCGCGGACCCGGACAAGGCGGCCGAGGTGATGAAGCAGCTCCAGGGCCGGTGGAAGTCGGTCGGGGGCGTGGGCGGCGAGCAGGGCGACGCGCTGTGGACCCGGTTCCGGGCGGCGGCGGACGCGGTGTTCGAGCGCCGTCGGGCGGCCGCGGCCGACAGCGAGCAGGCGAACCTCGCGGCGCGGGAGGCGCTGATCGCGCAGGCGGCGGCGCTCGCGGCCGAGGGGGTCGACGATCCGGACGAGGCGATCCGCCAGCTCCAGAACAAGTGGCGCCGGATCGGGCACGTGTCGCGCGACCGGTCCGACGCGCTGTGGACCGCGTTCAAGCAGGCGTGCGACCGGCTGCGGAGCCCGCCCCCGGTCGATCCCGCGTCGCTCGGCGAGGGCGGCGCCCTCCGGTTCAACCCGTTCGCGGCGCTGTCCGAGCCCGCTCCCCCGTCGTCCGAGCCGGAGCCCGCGCCGGCCGAGGCCGCGCCCGCCGAGCCCGCGCCGGTGTCGTCCGTGCCTACGTCCCCGCCAGGGCCCGGACGATCGGACGAGCCCGATCGGGGCTGATCCCGCCGTCGGTCAAGGTCCAGCCGGCCAGGACCGACAGCACCACCAGCCCGGTCGACGAGGTCCACTCCGCCTCGGTGAACGCCCCGAGCCGCCCGAGCTCGCACGCGCCCCACAGGTGGGCCCGCCGCTGGCCGGGATCGAGCTTCGTCGCCATCGACAGCGCGAGCGTGCCTCCCCGGCACGCCGAGACCCACCGCGCCCCGTCCATCAGGCTCGTCTGGAGCTCGATCAGCCACCGGTCGGGCGGCGACGCCGCGGGGACCTGGGCGAGCTGCTGGTCGAGCACCCCGTCGCCGCCGCACAGCGGGCCCCACCCCGCCGCCGCGAGCCCGAGCCGATCCGCCGGAGCCGCGGCCGCGACGGCCACCCCGAGCGCGTCCACCGCCGCTGCGTCGCAGGTCATGGCTCCGGTTAACCGACCGCCGGCCCGCGGGGCGCGCACGAGAAGTCGGCGCCGGTGCGCAACCCGAGCCCCGGCAGGGTGGACACCAGCGTGTCCACGTCGTCGGCGATCACCACCAGCCGGTCCCCGGGGCGGGCCCGATCGAGCCCGATCCGCACGGCGTCCTCGGACGCGTCGACCACCATCCACCGCGCCCCGTCCGGCAGGGACCGCGCGAGCAGCTCCGGCACCTCCCGCGGCTGGCGACCGCGCCGGTCGTGGAGATCGTGCAGGATCCACTCCGCGGTGAACCCGGTGGTGGCCGAGATCGTGTCCCGGAGATCGTCGTCGCGGCGGTCACCGGGGAGCCCGAGCGCCACCAGCGTCCGGCGCGGCCCGAGGGCGTCCAGCGCCTGGCCGAGCGCCCGCATCGCCGCGGGGTTGTGGGCGTAGTCGATCACCACCTGGATCCCGCGCAGATCGAGCACGTCGAACCGACCGGGCACCGCGAATGGTCGCCCGCCGAACGTCGACAGGCCGCGGGCGATCAGCGCCGGGTTGACGCCGGTCCGCCAGGCGGCCGCGGTCGCGGCGAGCGCGTTCTCGACCTGGAACGCGATCCGGCCGTTCGCGGTCATCGGGACCCGCGCGAGCTCGATCAGCGGGACCCGCCCGCGGTGGTCCTGGAGCACGATCGAGCCGTCGTCGACGTACACCGCCGCCCCGCCGGCCGCGACGTGCGCCGCGAGCACCGGGTGGTCGGCCCGGGTCGCGACGTACACCACCGCCGCCCGGGTCGCGGCGGCCATCTCGGCCACCAGCGGGTCTTCGGCGTTCAGCACCGCCGCGCCGTCGGCGCGGATCGCCTCGACCACCACCTGCTTGACCCGCGCGAGGTCGTGGATCGTGCGGACCCCGCCGAGGCCGAGGTGATCGGCCGACAGGTTCGTCACCACCCCGACGGTGCACCCGTCGAACCCGAGGCCCTCGCGCAGGATCCCGCCGCGGGCGGTCTCGAACACCGCCGCCTCGACCCGCGGGTGCCGCAGCACCGCCTCCGCGCTCCGCGGCCCGGAGCAGTCGCCGGTCAGGATCCGATCCGGTCCGATCCACGTGCCTTCGGTGGTGGTACACCCGACGACCCGGTGGGCGGTCTCGAGCAGGTGGGCGGTGAGCCGGGTGGTCGTGGTCTTTCCGTTGGTCCCGGTGACGGCGACGATCGGGATCCGCGACGGTGCGCCCTCCGGGAACAGCGACCGGACCACCGGCGTCGCCACGTCCCGCGGCCGGCCGGCGGTGGGGTGGAGGTGCATCCGCAGGCCGGGCGCCGCGTTGACCTCGACGATCGCCCCGCCCTGCTCGGACAGCGGGCGCGAGATGTCGCCGACCACGAGGTCCACCCCGGCGATGTCGAGCCCGACCATCTCTGCGGCGAGTTCGGCGACCCGCGCGTTGGCCGGGTGGACCTCGTCGGTCAGATCGGTCGCGGTGCCGCCGGTGGACAGGTTCGCGTTCGTCCGGAGGGGCACGACCACCCCGAGCGGCGGGACGGCGGACCGCCCGGAGCCGACCGTGGCCAGCGCTGCGTCGGCGGCCGCGTCGAGCGCGATCCTGGACAGGGGCGCCCCGTGCCCCGGACGGCGCCGTGGATCCCGGGTCACGGCCGCGACCAGCTCCTCGATCGTGTGGACGCCGTCGCCGACGATGTGGGCCGGTTCGCGGCGGGCCGCCGCCACCAGCCGCCCGCCGACCACCAGCAGCCGGTGATCGGCCCCGTCGATGTGCCGCGCGACCAGCACCCGCCGACCGTGGTCCGCGGCCCGCGCGTAGGCCGCGCGCACGTCGTCGGCGGTGCGCAGCCCGACCGTCACGCCCCGGCCGTGGTTCCCCGCGTACGGCTTGACCACCACCGGGTACCCGAGCCGCTCGGCGATCCCCACGGCGAGCTCGGCGTCGGCGGCGAGCTCCCCGCGCGGCACCGGGACCCCGACCGCGCGGAGCAGCGCGTTCGTCAGCGGCTTGTCCTGGCACGCGTCGACCGCGATCGCGCTGGTGTCGGACGTCTGTGCGGCTTGCACGATCTTCCGGTGGATGCCGTACCCGAGCTGGACCAGGCTGGTGCCGGGGGCGAGCCGGATCCACGGGATCCCGAGCGAGGCCGCGGCGGACACGATCGCGGCGGTGGTCGGGCCGAGCCGGTGCTCGTCGGCGATCGCGTGCAGCCGCTCCAGCTCGCCGTCGACGTCGAACGGGGTGTCGTGCATCGCGGCCAGCACCAGCCGGATCGCGCACTCGACCGCCGCCTTCGCCGGCTCGATCTCCACGTACTCGACCAGCACCAGGTACAGATCCGGGGCCTCGAACTGGCGGGCCCGGCCGAACGCGACCGGGAACCCGACCCGGTTCTGGAGCGCGATCGCGACGTGCTCGACGATGTGCGCGAGGTAGGTCCCCCGCCGCAGGCGCTCGACGAACCCGCCCTTCCGCCCCACGCTGCACTCGTGGTCGACCAGGTTCGGCACCCACCCGACCAGCCGGTCGACGAACCCTGGGAACGAGGCACTGTCGCGGGTCGCGTAGCTGCCGATCCGGAGCTGGATCCGGAGGACCGGCCGGAACGCGTGGACGTTGTGCCGCCGGAGCGCCCGGAGCGACTCGATGCGGACCTCGGGTGCCGGAGACTCGCCCACGACTCACCTCGGGACGGGGTGTGTTCCCTCGGTATGCCCCGGACGCCGGCGGTCCAACCCGTTCACCCCGCGATCCGGATCTTGCTTCGAATAGATGGCGACGATACGCCATGACGCATGCACAATCGCATGCATGCGACCGAGCGCGATTCGACCGCAGCTGGGGTGGCGCGGGCCGCCCACCGACGTGACATCCCGTGTCGCGCGGTCGCGGCGGGGGTGGTGCAGCTCGGCCTCGGGGTGTACCAGCGACATCTCGGCACGGCGGTCTCCCCGTACGCGACGCCGAACGTCGCTGGACCTGCGGACGCAGCGGCGCACGCGGTGGCGGTGGTCGGGTGGCGGGCCTTCGGCGGAGACCTCGCGCCAGACGTGCTCCGGTTGGCCGAGCGCGCCGCCGATCGGTACGGCCTCGACGTGGCGACGGTGACCGTCACCGCTGGGCCCTCGCCCGAGGTCACCGTGGTGTCGGCCGGGGTCGACCTCGGCGCCCACCCGCGCGACGCCGACGCGATCGCCGACGCGATCGTCGCGCAGCTGTTCCCGCCGGGGGCGCCGGCGCGGATCCCGGTCGCGGTGGTGATCGGCGGCGGCGAGGTCCGCGATCGGCTCGGGGCGTTGCTGGCGAGCGCGGGCCACCGGGTCGGCCTGGCCGACGACAGCTCGATCCTCGACCATCCGCACGTCGATCTCGCTGTGATCCGGACGATCCCCGGCGCCGGGCTCGCGCTGGATCGGTGCGACCTGCTGGTGGTCGGGGCCGACGCGTGCCCGGATCTGTCCGGGACCCTGCTGCCGACGGTCTGTCGGACCGGGGGCGTGGTGCTGCACGCAGACCACCCGCAGGTCGACCAGCTGGCGGCGGCCACCGACGCCCGCGCGGTGTACGTCGGCGACCGTTCGGACCACCCGCGCCTCGCCGCCCGCGCCGGGTCCGGCGGGTCGATCGTGTACGGCGCCCGGGGCTCGGTCGTGGTGCGACACGCCGGCCGGGCCGAGCCGCTGGTCGATCACGCAGAGCCGCCTGGGGAGCTGCTGCTGGCCCTGGCCGGTTGGTGGTCGCTCGGCGGACCCGCCCGGTCCGCGGGGTCGATGCGCCTGCGTCCAGGCCCATCCGGCGATCCGACCCGCCCGTCCGTTCGGGTAGCGTGACGAACGCGCCCCGGCGTGGCAGGGAGGTGCGGGGAGGTCACCGGTGTCGCTGTACTCGGCGCTCAAGTCCAACGGTTCCAACGGGTTCGGCTACGGGTCGACCGCCGAGCAGGTGGTCGACGGGGTGGACCTCGCCGGCAAGGTCGTCGCGATCACCGGGGTCACCTCGGGCCTCGGCGCCGAGACCGCCCGGGTCCTCGCCGCCCGCGGGGCCCGGATCATCGGGCTGGCCCGGACCGAGGCCGGCGCGACGGAGGCCCTCCGGGCGCTCCCCCAAGACCCGAGCTCCCCCGCCATCGCGGTCGCGTGCGAGCTGTCCGAGCCGGGGTCGGTCCGCGCCGCCGTGTCCGCGCTCCGCGCCGGCCCACCCCTCGACGCGATCGTGTGCAACGCCGGGATCATGGCCTTGCCGAAGCTCGAGTTGAAGCACGGGTACGAGCTCCAGTTCTTCACCAACCACGTCGGCCACTTCATCCTGGTCACCGGGCTGCTCGATCGGCTCGCGCCCGCCGGCCGGGTCGTGATGCTGAGCAGCGCCGCCCACACGATGGCCCCGCGAGACGTCGGGATCCAGCTCGACAACCTCGACGGCGCCAAGGGCTACGACGCGTGGCGGAACTACGGCCAGTCGAAGCTCGCGAACCTGCTGTTCGCCCGCGAGCTCGCCCGCCGGCTGCCGCGCGGCCAGACCGCGAACGCCGTCCATCCGGGCGTGATCACCACCAACCTCGGCCGGCACATGCCGGCGTGGATGCGGGCCACGATGGCGGTCGGTCGCCCGCTGTTCATGAAGACCATCCCGCAGGGCGCCGCCACCCAGAGCTACGTCGCCGCGAACCCGGGTGCGGCCGCGATCACCGGCGAGTACTGGGCCGACTGCAACGTCGCGACCTCGAGCACCCACGGGCGGGACCTCGATCTCGCCCGCAAGCTGTGGGACGCGACGGTGTCGATCGTGACGAACCTCGGTTGACCGGCGGATGAACCGAACCGTCGTCGGAGCCGCGGTGGCGGCGTCGCTCGGGGTCGGCGCGCTGACCGCGTGGGCCCTGTGGTCCTCCCTGTGGGGAGGACCCCAGGTGGGGCACGGCGCCGATCAGCCGCCCACCGTGATCTTCATCGTCCTCGACACCGTCCGCGCCGACCACACCTCGCTGTGCGGCTACGACCGGCCGACCACCCCGGTGCTCGACCGGTTGAAGGCCGACGGCGCGTCGGTGTCGTGCGGAGGCGTCGCCCCCGGCGGGTGGACGATGCCGTCGCACGCGAGCTACTTCACCGGGCTCGAGGTGCCGGACCACGGGGTGGAGCGGCGCGCGGGCGAAGGGCACAACCCGCTCGCCGCCGCCTGGCCGGTGGTCCCGCTCGGCCCCGAGCACCCCACGCTCGCGACGGTCCTCGCCGGCCGCGGCTACCAGACCCGCGGCCTGTCCGCCAACCCGGCGCTCGCGGCGGAGACGGGGCTCCAGGCGGGGTTCGACGCGTTCGCGGCGGCGCCGAGCTGGCAAGGGCGCCGGAGCTTCCGCGGCGAAGGGTTCGCGCCGGCGCTCGACGCGCTGCTGGCGGACGTCGAGCCGGGCGCGCCGCTGTTCCTGTTCGTCAACGTGTTCGACGCCCACGACCCGTACCCGCCGATCCCCGCCGGGGTCGACTGGGCCTCGCCGCAGGTCGCGGTCAAGCTGTCCGGGACCGGGGTGGACGGGCCGTCGCGGCGGTTCCTCGACCGACGGATGGAGCCGGGGGAGCGCGCCGCGTTCCTCACCCACGCGACCGACGGGTACGACTGGGGGATCCACCAGGCGGACGCCCAGATCGGCGTGGTGCTCGACGCGCTGCGGGCCCGCGGGGCGCTCGATCGGCCGTGGCGGCTGATCGTCACCTCGGACCACGGGGAGTACCTCGGCGAGCACGGGCTCCTCCGCCACGGGATGTTCCTGTACGAGCCGAACCAGCGCGTCCCGATCCTCGTCGCGTCGTCGGATCGCGCGGTGACCGCGTTCCCGGACCCTGTGTCGGCGCTGGTGGTCCACCCGCTGGTCCTCGACGGGCGCCTGCCGGACGAGCCCCTGCCGGTGCGGGCCGCCGAGGCCCCCCACCACGCGAACGCGCTGTTCCCGATCGCGGCCGCCGCGAGCTGGGACGGCGACACCAAGCTGTCGTGGCTCGGCGACGGGCGATGGGAGCGGTACGAGCTGGCCGCCGACCCGAGCGAGCTCGCGCCGATCCCGCTCGGCGACGATCCGCGCCGACCCGCGTTCGAGGCGTTCGTCGACCGGGCGCAGGCCACCTTCGCCCGCCCCGCGGCAGCCGACGGAGGCCCCGAGCTGGACGCGCTGCTCGAGGGGCTCGGCTACACCGAGTGACCCCTCACGGCCCGGATCCGCCCGGGCAGTAGGTCGTGTGGTGGGTCAGCCAGCACGGGTCGACCCGCTCGGACTTGTACACCGCGTGGGCCGCGTCGAACACCAGCCGCCAGACCACGTCGCCGGTCGCGCGGTCCACCTCGACGATCGACGACGGACCGGATCCGATCGGCGCGACCCCGTCCGGGACGAAGTGGCCGCGGGTGATCCGCACGGTGGGGCCCTCTGGGCCGCCGGCCAGCGCGTCGATGTCGCCCCAGACGGGCTCGAACCACCCGTCCTCGGTCCAGCTCCACCCGATCGTGGCGGTGCGCGCCTCGAGGTCGACCTCCAGCTCGAGCGCGCGCGTCGACGGGAAGTGCCCCGGGCGGCCGACCCCGTTGTCGATCATCCGGACGAACGGCAGGTCGACCTCGATCGCGTGCTGGCCGTAGAACCAGTCGAGGTCGGTCAGCGGCGCTCCGTCGGCGTCGTACAGGGAGAACGCCCCGCCGACGCCGATCGCGTCGCGCAGGACCTCGGTCCCGCGGTCGATCCGGAGGATCGCGTTCTGGGCCTTCGCGCTGATCCACACCGCGGGCCCGTCCGGATCGTCGTCGACCACCGCGGCGGCGTTCGCGTGGTACGGGTTGTCGTCGCCGGCGCCGGGGGCGAGCGTACCCGCGTCCACGCCCTGCTGGCTGTTCCAGTCCCAGGTGACCGCGTCGGTGTCCGGATCGCGCTGCTCGACCCGGAACCCGCGCCAGGTCGGGCCGACGCCATCCCGCTGATCGAACGTGGTGACCAGCGACAGCACGTCGCCGTCGGGGAGCGACTCGACGTGGTGGTGGAACCCGTCGCCGACCTCCGGATCCGGCGAGATCCACGACACGTGGCCGTCGAGGTCGACCAGCCGCGGGTTCACCGTCTCGCCGCCGCCGACCACGATCCGACCGGGCCCGGCGGGGGCGGCGTCCAGGCTCGACGAGCAGTCCTCGCCGAGCTCCCAGTGCCACCGGACCCGACCCTCGGGATCCACGACGATCACGTGCTGATCGGACGCGTCGCTCGTCCGGAACCAGTTGGTGAGGGTGAACCCGCCGGCCGACCGCGGATCGGACTCGGTGACCTCGAACCGGTCCGGCAGACCGTCCGGGAGCGGCGGGGTGACCACCGACGTCGCCCCGATCGCGCCCCCCGGCCCGGTCGCGACGCAGGTGTACGCCGTGTCCGACAGCAGCCCGCGCAGCACCACCGGCCCGGTCGCATCGGCGGGGATCTCGACCTGGTGCACCTCGTCCGCCAGGTCGGGCGCGGCGCACCGGAGGGTGATCGCCGCCGGGGGATCGACCGCGGGCGTGACCTCGATCCCCGGACCCGGCACCGACACCGCGGACAGCGTGATCGCCGGCCGCCCGTCACGCGCCGGGGCGCATCCGGCGATCGCCAGCCCCCACCACCGCATCGCACGTTGTACCCCGTCCGCCCGGAACGCAGTACGATCACGAATCGGAGTTGACGATGGACGTGGAAGCCCGCCCCCGCGAGCAGTCACAGACCCCGATGAACGGGGGCACCGTCGAGACCTTCCCCGAACGGATCGGCGAGGTCCGCCTCGAAGACATGCCGGGCAACCGCCGCGCGGCGACCGATCGGGTGTACCGCGAGCCGCAGAAGGGCCTCGGGTTCAACGTGATCACCGGGTTCTTCTACAACCTGATGCGCGCGTTCGTCCTCGCGGTGGTGCCGACGATCCTGGCGCTCTGCTTCACGGTCGCGGCGTGGGTCGGCAGCGTGGTCCCCGGGATCAACAGCGCCCGCTCCGAGGTCCTCACCCGCGAGTCGGACTTCCACCGCACGCTCGACGGCACCCAGCCGCTGCTGGCGGAGCTGGCGGCGCTCGGGGCCCCGGCCGAGCAGCTCGAGGTGATCTACTTCGCGTACGCCGACGCGAAGCCGGACGAGGCGCGGATGATGGCGGACACGTACCTCGGGGTGCTGGTCGACCAGGTGGAGCAGGCCCAGCAGTCGAACCCCGGCGCGGGCGAGCGGCTGCCGATGATGCTCGCGCCGGTGAACTCGACCCGCCGGCGGACCGGGGTGGCCTACCAGCGGTACCTCGAACTGCTCCACACGCCCCGTGGGCGGATCGCGGCCGGGCTCCACCTCGTGAGCAGCCCCACCACCGGGATGGCGTTGTACGAGCGGGTGCACCCGCGGGCCGAGCAGTCGTCGACGATCTCGCTGTCGCCTTCGCAGCGGGGCTCGGTCCCGGACGGCGGGCGGTAGACGAGGATCCCGCACGATCGATCGGTCGGTCCCTCGAATTCCCCGCTCGACCGCTCGGGGCTGGAATCGTGGCGTCCCCTCGCACCACCACCGCCGCGCCGCGGCCGGGCGCGGTCCTGTGCCGGCCGTGGTGAACGATCGCGGACCCGTCGGGATGATCCGGCACACACGGGTGCCACCGATCGGCGCGGGGTGATCCGGTGTACGATCCCGGGACCACGACGAACCCGCCCGCGGTCGGAGGTCGCGATGCACGACGCACGG
>JBEBJW010000124.1:0-10199 GCA_040079715.1 Myxococcota bacterium
GGCAGGACGAGCTCGGGGCGGCGGCCGCGGCCCACGCCGAGGCAGAGTCGGTGGTCCTCGACCGGGTGGACGACCCGGATCGGCTGGTGACCGAGCTCGTCTCGCTCGGCGGGGTGGCGGACGGTCCCGCGCCGGCGGTGACGGTCGCGTTCGCCCGCGGGCTCGCCCGGTCCGCGCGGACCGTGGTGGGGCGCCGCGCGACCGACCCGGACGACGAGGTCGCGCGCCAACGCCTCGAGCGGGTGGTGTGGGCGGTCGACCGGCTGGATCGGGCCCACCAGGACTGGGTCGACGTCGCGAGCGAGCCCACCGGCCGGCTCGCGCTGGCGGTCGGGCGAGGGACGCCGCCCCCGCCCTGATCGCCTACCGACCCCGACGGGCCCGTCGGCGCAGCAGCCCGAACACGCCGACCGGGACCAGCAGCGCCGCGCTCCCCGTCCCCGACGGTTCGTTCTTCTTCGCGCCGCAGCACCCGGACGACACGCCGGTGGAGTTCCGTCCCTCCGACGGCGAGAACTCCTTGAAGTCCTCCTGGAGGATCCAGCCCGGGTTGCCGTCGCCGTCGTACTCGTACGCGCCCGCGTCGGGCGAGGTGCCGTCGCGCGCGGTGCCGTTGAAGTCCTCGGCCGGGATGTACGCGTTTCCGTTCGGGTCCGCCGCGTCGCGGACCAGCGACACCGCGGTCGGGTAGTAGTCGAAGTTCTCGATGTCGACGAAGTCCGCGACCCCGCCGCCCGGGATCACGTAGGTCGGGCGCTGCAGCTCGTCGAACCCGTCGACGAGGCCGGTCACCACGTTGTTCGAGATGTAGTTCGCGGTGTCGGGGTAGGTCGAGGTGGTGGTGGTGCCGTACCCGTAGTCGTCGTTGTACTGCAGGTCGTCCCAGAACAACCCGAGGCCCGTGGGGTTCGACAGCGCGTTGTTCGAGAACACGAGGTCTTCGCGGTCGTACCAGTCCTGCAGGTTCGCCGCCCACCCCTCGGTCCGCCCGACGGTGTTGTGGCTGATCTGCACGTCGTACAGGCTCTCGTACGAGCTGCGGCTGGTGATCCCGTCGCCACCGATCTCGAACAGCAGGTTGTTCTGGATCAGGGCGGCCCCTTCGACGTAGATCCCGTCGTCCTCGGTCTGCCAGATCGCGTTGCCGTACACGAGGTTCTGCGGGCCGAACTCGGTCGACGTGAGGACGATCGCGGTGTCGTCGGCGCGGAAGATCACGTTGTGCTGGAGCGTCGAGGCCTGGGTCCCCGGCGACAGGTAGATCCCGTTGCCCTGCACGTCGTGGATCAGGTTGAACTCGATCGTGCTGTCCTGCATCCAGCACGAGGCGTCGCCGCAGCCGACGTAGATCGCCGAGCCGTCGCCGGTGAACGACAGCTCGTTGTGGGCGATCGTCAGGTTGCTCGCGTTGCCGTCGATCCGGAGCGCGGTGCCCCACACGTTCGTCACGGTGCAGTCCTGCATCGTGACGTTCGAGCTGTTCGCGATGTACATCCCGGACGGCTGGGTGTACTCGATGTCGCCGCCGCCCTGGAACGTGATCCCGGTCAGGTTCAGGTACTGACTGTCGGTGATCTGGGCGACGTACCCGCCGCCGTTGTTCTGGAGGATCACCGGCGAGCCGGCGAGCGCCCGGAACTCGATCGGCTCCTCCGCCGTGCCGACCCCGGTCCAGTACAGCGTGCCGTCGAGGTCGTACGTGCCGCCGGTGAACGTGATCACGTCGCCCGGCTGGAGCGACGACAGCACGGTGTTCAGGTCGTCACCGGGACCGACCTCCGAGCTCGCCGCGTGCGCGCTGGGCGCCGTGAGCGACAGGGCCAGCCACGGACTGGGCAGCCACAGGGTTGCAAGCATGCGTCACCTCCAACGGCTCGGGGGGGCCCGGCCGTCACTCTGCCGCCGGGCCACCGGTGTAGCCGCGATCGTTCCGGGACCCGTCCGGGTCGTTCAGCTCGGCGAACGGCGGCCCGTCGTCGATCTCCGGAGACCCGCCCTGGAGCGTCAGGTCGTCGTTGTCCGGGTTGCCGTCGTCGCTGACCGCCGCGAGCTGCGGGTCGCGCACCACGTTGGTCGGGTCGAGCGCGAACCCCGAGCCGTCGCCGATCTCGCCCGCGAAGTGGATCCCCGAGTTGGTCAGGTACGCGGTGTTGTAGGTGGCGACCGCGGTCCCGCCCGAGTCGACCGACACCGCGCTGGCGCCGTCGTTCGAGTGGACCACGTTGCCGAGCAGCTCGAGGCCGGCCCCGAACCCGACCGACACCCAGATCGCGCTGCCGTCGCCGGCGACCGCCTCGTTCGCGGCGATCGTGTTGTTCGCGATCCGGATCGCCCCGGACGCGCCCACGACCGCGATCCCGCCGCCGCCACCCTGGGCGACGTTGTCCTGGAACCGGCTGGCGCGCACGTTGCCGCCGAGGCTCCCCACGTCGCGCAGGGACAGCCCGGCGCCGTCGCCGGACGCGGTGTTCGCGACGAACCAGCTCCGCTCGATCTGGTAGTCGCCGGAGGTGGTGACCGCGATCCCGCCGCCCTCGACCGCGTCGTTGCTGCGGATCTCGGCGCCGTCGATCGCGACGTTCCCGCCGACCAGGTACACCGCGCCGCCGCGGAACCCGGCCACGTTGTCGAGGTAGGTGGTGCCGTCGTCGTCGAGGGTGGTGTTCGACAGCCGCAGCGCGCCGCCGTCGCCGACCGAGGTGTTGCCCACGAACCGGGTCTTGCCGTGGATCCGGAGGTCCGACCCGACCGCGGCGACCCCGCCGCCGTTCGCGGCGGTGTTGGCGGTGACCACCACCCCGTCGAGCTCGAGCGCCGCGTTCGCCACGCTGACCGCGCCGCCGTCGTCGGCCGTGTTTCCGGCGGACAGCGTGAGATCGCGGAGCACGAGGTCCGCGCCGTCGCCGACGGTGAAGTGCCGCCCGAGGGCCGGATCCGCGTTCAGCACCACGTCGTCGGCGTCGCCGGTCCGCCCGACCAGGGTGACCGACCCGGAGGTCCAGTTCACCGACACGTTGCTGTACGTGCCCGCCTCGAGCACCACGGTCCGGCACTCGGCGTCGAGGTTCGCGAGCCCGGTGGCGATCGTGTCGTACGGGTCGGTGTCGGTGCCGGCGCCGGTCGCGCTGCCGGTGGTCGACACCACGACCGGGTAGGCGGTCGGGTCGTTGTCGTCGCAGTCGCCGGCCTCGGAGCACACGGTGTGGCCGTCGCCGTCGAGGTCGAGGTCGTCGATCCCGGTGTTGCAGTCGTTGTCGACCCCGTCGCAGACCTCGGGGTTGCCCGGGAACGTGGCGGACTCGGTGTCGTCGCAGTCGCCGGTGCAGTTCGAGAACCCGTCGCCGTCGTCGTCGTCGTTCTCGTTCGTGCTGTTGTCGCAGTCGTTGTCGGCGCCGTCGCAGACCTCGGCCGCGCCGGGGTACACGGCGCCGTTGCCGTCGTCGCAGTCACCGGCGCAGACCAGCGAGCCGTCGCCGTCGTCGTCGCGCTCGTCGCCGGGGGTCGAGCCGTTGCAGTCGGTGTCCCGGCCGTCGCAGACCTCGTCCTCGTCCGGGTTCACGTCGCCGTTGTAGTCGTCGCAGTCGCCGTCGGCGATCGACCACCCGTCGCCGTCGGCGTCGGCGTCGGACAGCCCGCCCCGGCCGGCGAGCGTGACGTAGAAGCTCGCGGGGTCGACGTTGTCCGTCCGGACCTGGACCGCGCCCGAGTACACCTGACCGGCGTTCTCGGGCGAGAACACCACCAGGATCGTGGCGGATTCACCGCCCTCGATCGTGCTGACGCCGTTCTTGTCGGCGTACCACACGTCCGGATCCCCTTCGGTCAGGGTCAGCGACAGCAGCGACACCGGGCCGCCGCCCTCGTTGGTCAGGGTGACCTCTTCGGTGGCCTCGGCGTCGATCCCGACGCTGCCGAAGTCGAGCACCTCGGGGCTGACCGTGAGGCTGCCGGGGAGGTCGGCGAGCTTCGGCTTGCAGCCGACGAGAGCAACCGTCCAAACGACAAAACCACCGAACCCACGCATTCTCGGACCCTCGATGCCGGAGTATAGCGCACGCCCCGCGGCGCTCAGGGGCCCTCGCACCGAAAACGGACGTGGAAGTGGTCCCGGTGACCGGACGCCGCCCGAAGGATCCCGGACATCTCCCACAATCGGGGCGTGGACGACGGTGGAAAAATTTGCGCAGCCTCGGCGTCCGACAGCCGGCCTTCGGCGATCAACCAGTCGTGCAGCGCGTCGATCAGCGACTGGTCCAACAGGATGTGCTCGACCGCGCCGGTCCCGAGGAACGCGTCGATCAGGGTCCAGGTCTTCAGCAGGTCGAGCTGGTCGGGGGCGAGCTCGACGAACGCGCCGAGGGGCTGATCGCCGTCGGTCCCGTACAGCCCGATGTCCGCCGACCGGCCGTCCGAGTGGAAGATGTGGGGCGGGAGCGGGCCGCCGAGCTCGCTCGACAGGTCACCGACGTACACCGGGTCGGCGTCCGGAAACTCGAGCGCGAGCCGGAAGCTCGCGTCCTCGATCGCCTGGACCAGCGCGGGGGTGCCGAACGCGCGGTCGGTCCGGGACCGCTCGTACAGCCCGGGCGCCGCCGGCAGCTCGACCAGCCGGAACGGGTACTGCTCGGCGCACGAGGGCAGGGCGTGGGGCCCGCTCTCGAGAGGCACAGGCGCGGCGATCGGCGTCGGAGCCATCCTTCCCAGGTATCACGTACACGGCGGCAGCGACTCTGTTGTCCCGCGCGCAAGGTTCTGCGCCTCCGTCAGCTCGCGCACCCAGTAACAGAGCGAGTCGGCCTTCGCGAGGTATCCGAACTGGTAGATGGTCGGGTTCGGAACCTCCTGGCTCCAGATCTCGTCGCCGCCGGTCCACCAGGTCGCGGCGCGGCGGCGGGCGACCACCGCGCGGGCAGCGGCGAGCGCGGCGTCGGCGTCGGCGAGGTGGGCCTCCGCGTCCTGACCGCGGGCCACCGCGACCGCGGCGCCGTACACGTCGGCGGCGAACCCGGCCCGCAGCGCGTCGATCGCCAGCCCGTCGCGGACCTCGTCGAACACCGGGTGGCGGCCGCCGAGGTCGGTCGCGTCGTCCCGCAGGAGCTCGATGTTCGCCGACAGGGCGTCGAGACCGGCCACCACCGCGTCGATCGGCACCAGGGCGTCGGCGTCGAACGCCGCGACCTCCCCGAGCCGCGGGCGGTCCGGCTGGGACACGATCCCGAGCGTGTCGCCGAGATCGATGATCGCGTCGCGCCCGGCGAGGTACGGGGCGAGTCGATCGACGATCAGCGCGTCGTGCTGCAGGTCTCCGAGGGCCACCACCACGTCGGCCATCGCGCGGCCGTCGTCCCCCCAGGCCGAGACCCAGTCGTGGACCTCGTCGCCCCACGAGGCCGGCAGGTGGCTCGCCATCCGCAGCGTCAGCGCGTCGTTCATCCAGTACCCCCACTCCCAGCCCGACCCGAACAGCGCGTGGCTGGGCAGCGGGCCCGCCTCGTCGCGGATCCGCTGCAGATCGAGGTGACGGGATCGCAGGTACACCGGCAGGTACAGCGGGACCGAGTCGTCGAACGCGATCCAGTACGCGGACTCCGGGAAGTAGCCGACGGGCTGTCCGGCGCGGATCCGGTCGAACAGGAACGCGCGATGCTCGTCGAACTCGTCGTGGAGGTAGGCGCCGCCTGCGTCCTCGAACAGGTTGTAGTACATCACCGTGTGCACCAGCGGTCGGGTGCCGTCGATGTACTTCGCGAGGAAGTAGTACAGCAGATCGGTCTCGCCGTTGTAGTCGACCCGGAGGTCCTCGGCGTTGCCGACGTGGATCACGGTCGACACGTCCACGCCCGGCATCGCGGCGCGCATCCGCCCGACGGCCTTGTTCGCGGTGTCGACGAACACCGCCGGGTCCGCCCCGGAGAACTCCCCGAACGACAGGTCGATCGCGTCGGGCGTCGCGGACGCGATCAGCGCCAGTCGAGCGTCGACCTCGGACTCGTCGTAGTCGCCGTCGACGAGGTCGAACGCGAGCTGGAGGTTCGACGACCCGAACAGCTGGACCCCGAGCCCGATCGTGACGCCGCGCTGGTGCGCGTAGTCGACGATCGCCCGGGTGTGCGCGCTCCAGTCCTCGGCGGTGTGCGGCAGGCGCAGGATCTCGTCGAGCGCGGGCCATTGCAGGTGGTTCCCGCGGTTCTTCACCAGCCAGTCGACGATCCGGTGGGCCCGGTCGAGCCCGTCCTCCGACGGGACCCACAGGTCGAACGTGGCCTCGATCGGGTGGAGGGTGTGGACCTGGAGCGCGTTGCGCGGGGTGTCCGGGGTCACGACCTCCCCGTCGAACACCGCGTCGCGCAGCGCGTCGAACGTCGTCGGGAACACGGTGTACGTCGGGTGGACGAACCGGAACCCGGCCGCCTCGAGGGTCGCCGCGACCCCGAACTGTTCGCCGAGCAGGTCTCCGCCGGTGACCACGATCACGTCGTCGCTCTCGCGCTCGATCCGATACGCGCCGGCGCCGAGCGAGGCGTCCTCGACCACCACCACGTGCTGGCCGCGCCCGCGGACGTCGCTCGGGTCCACGACCAGCCCGGGGTCTCCGGTGAACGCCGCGAAGTCCGCGAACGGCTCCAGCGGAGCGTGGAGGGTCAGGCGGCCGGCGTCGGGGACACACGCGAACCAGGTCAGCAGCATCCGCGGATGGTAGACCAACCCCACGGCGCAGGACAGCGGCGGATCCGTTCGGGCGCCCCGGCACCTGCGGTGCCGTCGGGTTCCTCCGGGGCTTCCCTCCGGTCGGCCTCCGCTCGGCGCGCTACCGCGCCCCTCCCGCTGCCCTTCGTGGGGGGCCCCACCCGGAGCCCACGCGATCCGGGATCGACTTCTGGGCGTTGCACCGAGCTCGCGACGCGGGTCGCCGGCGCTCGACCGGCTGGTCTGGGGATCCACAGGTCGAGCCGCCGGCGCGGAGCTCCGGGTGGCGTCCCGTCGTCCGCCACCGAGCGAGCAACCGCGATTCACAGCGGAGGTCCGGGTGGCGTCCGGTCGACCTCGCGATCGGCGTGCGTGCGGCGGATGGTCGACCATGGAAGGCGTCGACCGCGATCCGCATCCCGTGGGCCCTGGCGCGGTCGGCCGGGGCGGACCGCTGCGGCGCGGATCGCGATCGCCTCGGGGGCGGCGGTCGACGCGGTATGCTGACCGGCGAGGAACCTCGTGCCCACGGAGCCGCTCGAGCACCGGCCGTACCCGAAGATCCACCCGCGGTTCGACGGTCCGTCGGCGTCGGGCCCGTGGTGCGCGACCGAGAAGCTCCACGGCGCGAACCTGGTCGTCGGCGTGTCGGCGGACCAGGTGCGGATCGGCAAGCGCAAGGCGTGGCTCGACGACGACGAGCCGTTCTTCGGGTGGCAGCTCCTGCGGGCGACGCTCGAGGCGCAGGCGCGGGCGCTGCACGACGCGGTCGGGCGCCCTCGGATCCTGCGCCTGTACGGCGAGCTGTACGGCGGGGCCTACCCGCACCCCGCGGTCGCTGCGGTCCCGGGCGCGTCCCTGGTCCAGACCGGGATCAGCTACGCGCCCGACGTGCGGTTCGCCGCGTTCGACGCGCTGATCGAGGACGGCGACGACGAGGTGTTCCTGTCGTTCACCGAGCTGTCGTCCGTCGCCGCGGCGGTCGGCGTCGAACTCGTCCCGCTGATCGCGCGGGGGACGCGATCCGAGCTCGAGCGGCTGCCGGTCCGGTTCACCACCCGGGTCCCGGCGTCGCTCGGCCTGCCGCCGCTCGAGGATCCGACCGGGAACCTCGCGGAGGGGCTCGTGCTGCGGGTGGACGCGCGGCTGCCGCCGAGCCGTCGGACGACGGTGAAGCGGAAGATCCCCGAGTTCGACGAGGCCCGGTTCGAGGAGGCCCTCCCGTGGGATCCCGACGCGGCGCTATCCGCCGACGATCTGCGTGTGGTCGCGCTGCGGCTGGTGAACGGGCCCCGGATCGCGAGCGCCCGGTCGAAGGTCGGCACCGATCCGGAGCGGGTCCGCGACGAGGTGGTGCTCGACGTGCTGATCGACGTCGAGGCCGCGTTCCCGCGCGCGGTCGGCCTGCTGTCCGAGGACGAGGAGGCCCGGCTGCGGGAGGCGCTCGAGCTCGCCGCGGCCGCGCTGGCCTGACGCTCAGCCGGACCGCGCCGCCGCCCACACCGCCGCTTCCCACGCCGGCGTCCCGGCCTCGGCGACCGGCAGGTGCCCCAGTCGGTGGCGCAGCACCCTGCCCACCGCGTCGTGGAGGATCGCGCGCCGGAGCTCGTCCTGCGGGAGGGACCCGTCGAACCGCACCATCCGGGCCACCGTCCCCGCCTGGTGGAGCCCCGCGAAGATCGCCCGGCACCGCCGGAGATCCTCCTCCCGCTCGAACGCGTTCTCGGCGGTGTCCCGTCGACGCACCCGCCCGACCCCGACCGCCGGGTCCACGTCGACCCACACCACCCGGTCCGGGATCGGCGCGAACGCCTCGTTCTGGCGCACGATCGCGTCGGGATCGAGCCCGCGCGCCCCCTGGTACGCCGCGGTCGACAGGTAATACCGGTCGACCAGCACCACCGCGCCGCGGGCGAGCGCCGGCTCCAGCACGCCCGACACGTGCTCCCGCCGATCCGCCAGGAACAGCGCGAGCTCGTCCTCCGCCGGGAGCCGTCCGGTCTTCGCCGAGGCCCGGAGCCGCGCCCCGTGTGGGCCGTCGGTCGGCTCCTTCTCGAGGATCACCTCGAGGCCGAGCCGGGCGAGCGCCGACGCCAGATGCCGCGCCTGGGTGGTCTTCCCCGCGCCGTCGATCCCCTCGAACACGATCAGCGAGCCGCGCACCCGGGGCGGCTATCCCGCGCCGCTGCGTCGGGCACGAACCCAGCCCCGAGCGGTCGAGCGGGGAGTCCGGGGCCCCCCCGGCACGATACGAGGCCGCGTGCGGTTCGTGTGGTGGCCAGGTCCCGTGTCGTACGCCGACGGTCACGCGGCTCAGCAGCGGCTGGTCGACGCCCGCCTCCGCGACGACGCGCCGGACACGGTGCTCCTGCTCGAGCACGCCGACACGATCACCGTCGGGCGGGCGCGCGGCGCGGCGGCCAACGTGCTCGACGCCGGCGGGATCCCGGTGGTCGCGGTCGAGCGCGGCGGCGACACCACCTGGCACGGGCCCGGCCAGCTCGTCGCGTACCCGATCGTCCGGCTGACCCGCCCGGATCTGCACGCCCACCTCCACGCCCTCGAAGACGCGGTGATCGCCGCGCTCGGCGGCCAGGGGCTCGCCGCGGGTCGCGATCCGCGCAACACCGGGGTGTGGATCGCCGGGCGGAAGGTGTGCTCGGTCGGGATCGCCTGCCGGCGGTGGGTCACCTGGCACGGGCTCGCCCTGAACGTCGACCCGGACCTGGCGCGGTTCGCCCGGATCCGGCCGTGCGGGTTCGAGCCGGACGTGATGACCCGGGTCGCGGACCACCTCGCGCCGTGCCCGCCGGTGTCCGCGTGGGTCCAGCCGGTGGCCGACGCGCTCGCCGACGCGTTCGGCCGACCGCGGGCCGCGATCGAGCCGTGGACCGAGCCGTGGACCGAGGCGGCGGCCCCGGCCGAGCCTCACGACGACGGGCAGCGCTGAACGCTCGCGTCCTGCCGGCCGAGCTCGGTCCCCACCTTCCCCACGATCCGCACGAGCTCCCACCCGAACCCGGCGTCGGTGTGGTTGCGCAGGACCACCGTCACCGCGTCCGCCCCGACCAGCGCGAGCTCCGGCCAGTGCGGGCCCGGCTGGTCCATCCGCAGCAGATCGATCCCCGGGCTCGGGAAGGTGTGGACCCACGGCCGCGCGCCGACCAGCTCGATCACGGTCCGACCGGGCTTGAGGTCGAACTCCGCCGCGTTCGGGAGGCGGTACAGCCGCCACGCAGACGACGGCTCGCGGCGCTCGATCACGTGCTGGGCGGTGAGTCCCGCGGCGTCGGCCGTCACCCACACCACCCCCGGCGGCGGCGGCGGGGTCGCGTCGAACAGCGCCACGCTCGCCGGGCCGCAGCCCCACGGGATCTCGCGGATCCCGGCGAACGCCACCGACGCCTGCCCGCCCGCGTACAGGGCGGTGAACGTCGCGCCGGTCGGGACGTCGTCGAACGACACGCCCGACACCGCGATCGTGCCGGCCGCCCCCTCGCGCGGGACCCACC
>JBEBJW010000125.1:0-10175 GCA_040079715.1 Myxococcota bacterium
CCCACGAAGCGCCCAGGGTGGGGCCCCCCACGAAGCGCCCAGGGTGGGGCCCCCCACGAAGCTACGACTCGACCGGCTCGGGCGGGGTGCCGACCGACGGCGTGTTCGACGGCCGCGACAGGACCGGCACGTCCTCCAGCACCACCGCGCCCTCGCGGACCACCGCGTGCACTGCCCGGCGGCGCTCGAACCCGCCCGCGCCCGGCTCGAGGATCTGGCGGCCGAGCGGGGCGGCGACGAGCTCGTCGATCGCCCGGAGCGCCGGACGCGCCCCCATCCCCGGCTCGCGGTTCTTCGCGGCGCAGGTCGCGGCCACCGCCGGATCCCAGGTCAGGGTGACCCCGCTGTCCGCCGCCCGGACCTTCAGCCGCTCGAGGTTCAGGTCGACGATCTTGGTCAGATCCGGCTCGTCGAGATCCCGGAACACCACCACCCCGTCCAGCCGGTTCAGCAGCTCCGGCCGGAAGTGCTGGCGCGCCCGCTCCATCACCGCCTCCCGCCGGGCCTCCGCGCTGTCGCCGCCGAACCCGAGGCGCCCGCGCCCGATCGCCGCCGACCCCGCGTTGGTGGTCAGCACGAAGAACGCCTCCTTCGCGTGGACCTTCCGGCCCTCGGCGTCGGTGACGACGCCCTCGTCGAACAGCGACAGGAACATCGCCTGGACGTCGCCGTGCGCCTTCTCGAACTCGTCGAGCAGGACGACCGCGTACGGCCGGCGGCGGAGGGGACCGGTGAGCTGCCCCTCCTCGCCGTGCCCCTGGTAGCCGGGCGGCGCGCCGAGCAGCCGGCTGCCGGTGAACTTGTCGCCGTACTCGCTCATGTCGAGCTTGACCAGCGCCTGGCCCTCGGGGAACAGGAAGTCGGCGAGGGCGCGGGCGAGCTCGGTCTTGCCGACCCCGGACGCCCCGGCGAACAGGAACACCCCCCGCGGACGCCGCGGATCCCGGAGCCCCGACCGCGCCAACCGGACCGCGGACCCGAGCTCGCGGACCGCCTCGTCCTGCCCGACCACCCGGCTCGTCAGGAACGGCTCGATCCGGCCGAGCTTGTCGCGCTCGGCCTCGGTCAGCGTGTGGACCGGGATCGAGGTCCGCTCCGACACCACCCGGGCGACCCGCGCCGCGTCGACGACCCCGCCGTCGCCCCCGAGGCTCGCGTCGGCGCAGGCCTCGTCCAGCAGGTCGAGCGCCTTGTCCGGCAGCCGCCGATCCGGCACGAACCGGACCGACAGCCGCACGCACGCGCTCAGCGCGTCCGGGGTCACGGTGACCACGTGGTGGCGCTCGTACAGGTGGGACACGTTGCGCAGGAGCTCGATCGTCGACTCGGCCGACGGCTCCTCGACCTGGATCGGCTGGAATCGCCGATCGAGCGCCGAGTCCGCCTCGAAGTGCTTCCGGTACTCGCCGACCGTGGTCGCGCCGATCACCGTGATCTCGCCGCGGGCGAGCGCCGGCTTCAGGATGTTCGCCGCGTCGAGCGAGCCGCCCTCGGTCCGTCCGGCGCCGACCAACGTGTGGATCTCGTCGATGAACAGCACCACGCCCGGCGTCTCCCGGGCCTCCTTGATGATGTCCTTCAGCCGCTCCTCGAACGTGCCGCGGTACTTCGTGCCGGCGAGCAGCGAGCCCATCGACAGCTCGATGATCCGCAGGTTGCGCAGTCGCTCGGGGGCGGTGTCGCGGACCAGCGCCTGCGCCACCCCCTCGACCACCGCGGTCTTACCGACGCCGGGGTCCCCGAGCAGCAGCGGGTTCGCCTTGAGGCGCCGGATCAGCGTCTTCATCACCGACCGGATCTCGGGCTCCCGTCCGACCACCGGCGCGAGCTTGCCCTCGCGCGCGAGCGCCGTCAGGTCGCGGCCCTGCTCGTCGAGCACCGGGGTGGCGGAGTCGGGCTCGTCTTCGTCCTCGGCCTCCTGCAGGTTCCGGTCGCAGGTGGCCTTGCCCTCCTTCGCGAACGCGCTGGTGGGCTCGATCTCCAGCGCCTTCTCCCACAGCGGCAGCGCCTCCTTGTACCGGTGGAGGGTGTTCAGCGCGGCGGCCTTGCCCTGAACCGCGAACGCGTGGCGCGGGCCCACCTGGAGCGCCCGCTCGAACCACACGAGGCACCCGGTGTAGTCGCCGAGCATCCGCATGCACTCGGCCCGCCCGGCGAGCGCGTACAGGTAGTCCGACCGCATGGCGAGGGCGCGGTCGTAGCCGCGGATCGCGTCGTCGTACTTCTCGTCCTTGCGCAGGGCCTCGCCGATGTTCGTCGCGGCCTGGTAGTGGTTCGGCTCGATCGCGAGGCACCGCTCGTACGCCTCGATCGCCTTGCCGAACTGCCGATCGTCCTCGTGGGCCATCCCGAGCCGCAGCGCCGCCTCGGCGTAGGTCGGGTCGTACCGGAGGGCGTTCTCGAAGCACGCCACCGCCGACGGGTAGTTCCGGTCCTTGTAGAAGAACCGCCCGCGATCGAGCTCGTCCCGCGCGCGCTCCCGGTCGATCCGCGGCCGCGGGACGGCGAGGCTGGTGGGCGGCGCCGCGATCGGCAGCGCCCGCTCGGACGGCGCGCGGTCGATCCGATCCGGCGCGGGCGGCGCGGTCCGATCGCGATCGGCGGCGAACTCGTCCCGGCCTCCGGCGTCGCCGCCGTGGGACGGGGTGCGTCGCCGGAGCATCGTCCGCCGGGCCCGCGCGTCGCCGCGATCCCCGACCCCGGCCCGACACTGGGCGAGCCCGCGCTTCACGAACGACGCGTTCGGGTTCTCCCGGAGGGCCGCGAGCCACAGCGGCAGCGCCTCGTCGTACCGCCGGAGCGCGTTGAGGGCCGCCGCCTTGCCGCACAGGGCGAGGTACTGCCGCGGTCGGAGCGCGAGCGTGCGATCGAACCACTCGACCGCCTCCTCGAACCGACCGAGCATCCGGAGCGCCTCGGCCCGCCCGGCCGTCGCGCGGACCTCGTCCGGACGGAGCTCGAGGATCCGGTCGTACGCGGTGATCGCGCCCTGGTAGTCGTTGCTGCGCCGGAGCGCGTCCGCCCGGTGGCAGGCGGCGTCGAGGTGGTCCGGATCGCGGGCCAGGACCTCCTCGAACGCCCGCACGGCGAGCCGGTACTGGCGATCTTCCTCGTGGCACAGGCCGAGGAGGTACCAGGCGCCGGTCCACGACGGGTCCTCGTCGGTCGCGGTCCGCAGCGACACCGCGGCGTCCGGGTACCGCCCCTGCTGCATCAGCGCCCGGCCGTGCTCGTACGCCTGCCGGGCCCGATCGCGGGCGGCCGGATCGAGCTCGATCGTCGGCGGATCGCCGAGATCGTCGCCTGCGACCCGCAGCGCCTCCTCGCACCGCCGCAGCCCGAGCTGCGCGAGCTCGGACGTCGGGTCGATCGCGAGCGCCTGGCGCCACACCGGGCGGGCCTCCTCATACCGCTCGAGGTCGTTCAGGGCCGAGCCCTTGCCGCGGAGCGCGAACGGGTGGGTCGGCTTGCGCTCGAGCGCCCGGTTGAACCACCGGACCGCCTCGTCGCCCCGCCCGAGCAGCCGGAGCGTCTCGCCGCGACCCGCGAGCGACGCGACCTGGTTCGGGTCGATCGCCAGCGCCCGATCGTAGGCCTCGACCGCGTCGACGTACCGGCGCCCGTTGCGGAGCGCGTCGCCCTGGGCGGCCGCCGCCTCCGGACGGTCCGGGTGGAGCTCGTGGAGCCGGCCCCACGCGTCGTGGGCGTCGTCCCACCGGCGCGCGTTCTCGTACACCTTCGCGAGCTCGCGCAGCACGTCACCGCGGGTCGGCCGCTTCTCGAGCGACCGCTCGAACGCCGCCGCCGCCTCGGCCCACCGCTCGTCGTGCGACAGGGCCCGGCCCCAGTCGAGATCGGTCTCGGCCGCGAGCGCGTCGCCGACCAGCGGCGGAGGCGGAGCGGCCACCGGGTTCATCGGCGGGGTGGGGAACCCGTCGCCCATCCGCGCGACCCCGAACCGGGCCTCCTTCAGCCCCTGTGCCGCGAACGTGGACGTGGGGTCGAGCGCCGCAGCGTGCTCCCAGTACGGGATCGCCTCGTCGAACCGGGACAGCGCGTTGAGCGCCGCCGCCTTGCCGCGCAGCGCGAACGTGTGCTCGGCGTGGACCGCCAGCGCCCGGTCGAACCAGTGGAGCGCCTCGTCCGGGCGCCCGAGCATCCGCAGCGTCTCCGCCTTGCCGGCGAGGGCGTACAGCTGCTCTCCGTCGAGCACCAGCGCCGTGTCGTACGCCGGCAGCGCGAGGTGGTAGCAGCCCGCCTGGCGCAGACACTCGGCCCGGCAGGTGGCGGCCTCGGCGTGCTCGGGGTCGATCTCGAGCACCCGGGACCAGGCGTCCGCCGCGTGGGACCACTGGCCGCGCACCTCGCGGACCCGCGCGAGGCCGGTCGCCGCCTCGAGCAGGTCGGACTCGATCGCGAGCGCGGCCTCGTACGCGGTCACCGCTTCGCCCCACGCTCCCGCCGACAGGAGGTGGACCGCTCGCTCCAGATGCTTCTGCGCCTCGACGTCCATCTCGCTCCCACGATACCGTAACCTCGGGCCGACCGGCGCCGGGTCGGACGCGACATCTCGGTGCAACCGGGTTCGGCGGCCGAGATGCAGCCGGTGGACCGGTGGTGTCGCCGGCGCCCCGGGCCGGATCAGCGCCGGAGCGGGCGGCAGCTCACCTCGACCAGGTGCCCGTCCGGCGCCCGCAGTACAGGTGGGTCCCGGTGTGGGTGATCCGGCTGCTGGCCGGAACCGCCGTGGGCGTTCGTCGGTCGTTCGCCGGACCGGTTCCTGGCCCCGAGGCAGACCTCCCGTGCCCCCGCGGGCGAAGCCGGCCACCTTCATCAGGTTCGACCGGTCGATCCGCGCGCAGAACCCCCGAGGGCGGTTCGAGATGCGTGCGGGAACCTCGCCCGAACGGCTCCGAATGAGATAGACTGACACGTCAGTCACTCGGGAGGGGGCGTGGTGGATCGACGTTCGCGCATCGCAATCGGCGTCGACGTGGGGAGCACCACCGTGAAGGCGGTCGTGTGCGACCCGGCCTCGCTCGAGATCCTGTGGTCGGACTACCAGCGCCACGAGACCCGCCAGCCCGAGAAGGTGCTCGAGCTGCTGATCCAGATCGGCGACGCGTTTCCGGACGCAGACGACGTCTCGATCTTCGTCACCGGCTCGGGCTCGAGCCCGCTGGGCCCGCCGCTCGGCGCCCGGTTCGTCCAGGAGGTCAACGCGGTGACCCTGGCGGTCGAGAAGCTCCACCCGGACGTGGGCTCGGTGATCGAGCTCGGCGGGCAGGACGCGAAGATCGTGCTGTTCCGCGAGGAGAAGCGCGAGGACGGCCGGATCGAGAAGCAGGCGTTCACCTCGATGAACGACAAGTGCGCCTCCGGCACCGGCGCGACGATCGACAAGTGCCTGATCAAGGTCGGGATGCGCCAGGACGAGATGGCGACCCTGAAGTTCGAGCCGGAGCGCCTGCACCACGTCGCGGCGAAGTGCGGGGTGTTCGCCGAGACCGACATCGTGAACCTGGTGAAGTCCGGGATCCCGGCGCCCGAAATCCTGAACTCGCTCGCCGACGCGATCGTCCACCAGAACCTGTCGGTGCTGACCCGCGGCAACACGCTGCGCCCGAAGGTCCTGCTCCTCGGCGGGCCGAACACGTACCTGCCGTTCCTGGTCGAGTGCTGGCGGATGCGGATCCCCGAGACGTGGGAGACCCGCGGGTACCCGTGGCCGAAGGACCGTCCGATCGAGGAGACGATCTTCGTCCCGCAGAACGCCCAGTACTACGCCGCGTTCGGCGCGGTCGTGTTCGGGCTCGCCGACGTGGCACCGGAGGACTGTCGGTACCGCGGGATCGACGGGCTGCGCGACTACATCGCGAACGGCCGCAAGTCGCGCCTCGGGGCGTCCGCCGGCGGGCCGCTGGTCAAGGACACCTCCGAGCTCGACGCGTTCCGCGACCAGTACCGCGTCCCGCCGTTCGATCCCGCGACGTTCGCCCCCGGCCAGGTCGTGCGGGGGGTGATCGGGTTCGACGGCGGCTCGACCTCGTCGAAGGCGGTGCTGGTCGACTACGACACCGGCGACGTCCTGTACAAGGCGTACGGCCTGTCGAAGGGCAACCCGATCCAGGACACGAAGGAGATCCTGGCCGAGATCCGTAGCTACGTCCAGGATCAGGGCGCCACGCTGGTCTGCGAGGGGTTCGGCGCGACCGGGTACGCCGGCAAGGTGCTCGAGGAGTCGCTGTACGCCGACGTGAACATCGTCGAGACCGTCGCGCACATGATGTCCGCGATCCGGTACGTCCCGGACGCCGACGTGGTGTGCGACATCGGCGGGCAGGACATCAAGGTGCTGTTCCTGCGCGAGGGCAAGCACGGCCGCGACGTGAAGGACTTCCGCCTGTCGAACCAGTGCTCTGCCGGCAACGGGATGCTGCTCCAGGCGATGGCCGACCAGTTCGGGGTGAAGCTGACCGAGTATGCAGACACCGCGTTCAAGGCCGAGCTGGCGCCGAAGTTCAGCTACGGGTGCGCGGTGTTCCTCGACGCGGACCGGGTGAACTTCCAGAAGGAGGGGTTCTCCGCCACCGAGATGCTGGCCGGTCTGGCACAGGTGCTGCCGAAGAACGTCTGGCAGTACGTCGTTCAGGTGCCGCGCCTCGCCGAGTTCGGTCGGACGTTCGTCCTGCAGGGCGGGACCCAGCGGAACCTCGCCGCGGTCAAGGCCCAGGTCGACTACATCGCCGCGCGGGTGCCGGACGCGAAGATCGTGGTCCACCCCCACTGCGGGGAGGCGGGCGCGATCGGGGCCGCGATGGAGACGCTCCGGGTGGTCCGGCGGAACGGCAAGTCGCGGTTCGTGGGGTTGGACCAGGCGATCGACATCGCCTACACCACCACCACCGACGAGACCACCACCTGCCACTTCTGCCCGAACCACTGCACCCGCACGTTCGTCGACACCGCGACGCCGGACGGCCAGAAGAGCCGGTACATCTCCGGGTTCTCGTGCGAGAAGGGCACGGTCGAGAGCAAGGAGGCGCTGATCGCGCTCCAGAAGGACCGCCACGTGCTGCGCAAGCGGTTCCCGAACCTGGTCGAGGAGGAGGGGGAGCTCGCGTTCAAGCACTTCCTCGACGCCGAACCGACCCCGCCGGCCGGCGCCAGCAAGGCGGACGTCGTGGTCGAGCGCCGGTCGTTCCTCCGGGTGGCGCGCCGGGCCTTCAATCGCGGGTTCAAGCGGTCGAACGTGGACTTGTCGAAGGTGAAGATCGGGATCCCGCGGGTGCTGAACCTGTACACGGTCGGGCCGTTCTTCCGGACCTACTTCGAGTCGGTCGGGCTGCCGCGCGAGAACGTCGTGTTCAGCGAGCCGACCACCGAGGAGATGTGGCACGAGGGCGGCCGGTACGGCTCGATCGACCCGTGCTTCCCGAGCAAGGTGATCCAGTCGCACGTCCACGAGCTGCTGTTCCATGCGCACGTGGACCCGATGGGGCGCCGCGGGCCGCTGTCGTACATCTACTACCCGTGCCTGACCCACATCCCGTCGTGGCTCGGCGAGACGATGGACAACGCGAGCTGCCCGATCGTCGCGGGCTCGCCGAACGTGGTTAAGGCCGCGTTCACCAAGGAGATCGACTTCTTCGCCCGCGCCGGCCTCGAGTACCTCGACCCGGCGCTGACGTTCACCGAGCCGAACTTGCTGAAGCGGGTGATGTTCGAGACCTGGGGGCCGCGGCTCGGGATCACCGAGGACGAGAGCGACTTCGCGGTCCAGCAGGGGTTCCGGGCCCTCGCCGAGTTCGACGCGCGGATCCAGCGGCGCGGGCGGGAGATCCTCGAGCGGGTCGAGCGCGAGAACAAGGTCGCGATCCTGATGATCGGCCGGCCGTACCACCACGATCCCGGCCTGCACCACGGGATCCCGGACGAGTTCCAGGTCCGCGGGTACCCGATCCTGACGATCCGGTCGCTCCCGCGGGATCCGGACTACACCCGCCGGTTCTTCGGCGACGTCGACCCGTTCGACATCCGCGACGTGTGGCCGGAGAACTACTCGGCGAACAGCGCCCAGAAGGTGTGGGCGGCGCGGTACGCGGCCCGGCACCCGCACCTCGCGGTGCTCGACCTGTCGTCGTTCAAGTGCGGCCACGACGCGCCCACCTACGGGATCATCGACCAGGTGATCGGCAAGGCGAAGGCGCCGTACTCGGCCCTACACGACCTCGACGCGAACAAGCCCGGCGGCTCGATCCTGATCCGGGTCGCGACCTTCATCCACAAGCTGAAGCTGGTGGAGGAGGAGCTCGAGGACCGCGCCCGGGCGAAGGCCGAGCTCGCCCGGCGGGTCGCCGACAAGCGACGGGCGCTGGCAGACGACCTGCGGGCGCGGCGGACGATCCCCGCACCGGCGAAGTAGCTCACCCGGTTCAATCCGTTCCATCTCTCGACACCACGGCAACACGGAGCGCGCGATGTCCGACGACCACGACCACGACCACCTGCCCGAGCCAGAGCTCACCCCCGACGAGCAGGCCGAGCTCGACGCCCAGCTCGCCGCGTTCGCCCGCGAGGAGGCCGGCGCCCTCGGCCTGACCGACCGGGCCCAGCACGCGTTGCCGCAGGATCCCGGGTTCTGGTCGGACCAGGTCCCGCACACCACCCTGTTGGTGTCCGGGCTGTCCCTGGCCCACGATCACCTGGTGACCGCCGCCCTCGCCGGGATCGGGTACAAGGTCGAGACCCTCGACGTGCCGGACGTGGCCTCGCTCCAGTTCGGCAAGGAGTTCGGGAACCGCGGCCAGTGCAGCCCGACGTACTTCACCGTCGGCAACCTGGTGAAGCACCTGGTGCACCTCCGCGACGTGAAGGGCATCCCCACCGAGAAGATCGTCAGCGACTACGTGTTCCTCACCGCTGGCGGCTGCGGACCGTGCCGGTTCGGGATGTACGTCACCGAGTACCGCAAGGCGCTCGGCGACGCCGGGTTCACCGGGTTCCGCGTCCTGACGTTCCAGATGGCGGGCGGGATCCAGCAGGCGACGGGCAAGGAGCTCGGGCTGAAGATCGACACCCGGTTCGCGTGGCAGGTCGTGCGGTCGCTGATCGCCGGCGACGTGCTGAACCTGCTCGCGTACCGCCTCCGCCCGTACGAGGTCGAGCCCGGCGCCACCAACGCCGCGGTCGAGCAGTGCAAGGCCGTCCTCGACGACGCGTTCCGCCACAACCGCAGCGCGTCGGTCGCCCTGGTCAAGTGCCGCCGGATCCTCGGCGCGGTCAAGGTCGACCGGACGAAGCCGAAGCCCGTGGTGTCGCTGATCGGCGAGTTCTGGGCGATGACCACCGAGGGCGACGGCAACTACCACATGCAGGAGTTCCTCGAGCGCGAGGGCGCCGAGGTCGACATCCAGGGGATCACGAACTGGCTGTTGTTCATGATCTGGGAGGCGGGGTACGACACCCGCCGCCGGATGGAGCTGCGCGAGGACGACGCCGCCCGCAAGGGCCTCGCCGGCAAGAACCCGACCAAGAAGCTGTGGAGCCTCAAGGCCGGCTACTGGGCGATCCGCGGGATCTTCCAGACCTACGCGAACCTGATCGGGCTCCACGACTACCACCTGCCCGACATGAACGCGATCGCGAAGCTCGCGAGCGACCACTACTCGAACGACGTCCGCGGCGGCGAGGGCCACATGGAGGTCGGCAAGCTGATCCACTTCGTGGTCGACCACGTGAACCACATGACCGTCTCGGTCAAGCCGTTCGGGTGCATGCCGTCGTCCGGGGTGTCCGACGGGGTCCAGACCATCGTCCAGGCGAAGTTCCCGGAGACGCTGTTCGTGCCGATCGAGACCACCGGCGACCAGCAGGTCAACGCCCACAGCCGGGTCCAGATGGTCCTGTTCAAGGCCCGGCAGCGCGCCCGGCAGGAGTTCGACGACGCGCTGGCGAAGACCGGCCTGTCGGAGGAGCAGTTCCGGGCGCGGCTCGCGTCGTCTCGGTTCGGCCGGAACCCGTTCCGGCGGCCGAAGCACGTCACCGCCGGGGTGGTCGCGAACCTGGTGTACGCGCTGTCCTAGCAGGCCTCGGGAAAGCTCGCTTCGCGAGGTTCCCGGCCTGCTAGATGCCGATGGCTCGCCTTCGGACCGCCGCCCTCCGGGCGACCCTCC
>JBEBJW010000126.1:0-10130 GCA_040079715.1 Myxococcota bacterium
GGACCGGGGCGGCGTCGTGGTGGCTCGGGCTCGCGCTGGTGGGCGTCCGCCGGAGGGCGGCGTGCGCCTCCCGGACCTGATCGCGGTCGTGGCCCCGGTCGCGGTGCTCGGGGCCGGGATCGCCGCGCTGCTGGTGCTCGCCGACCCGAAGACCGCGAAGAACATGACCAACGCCGGCAACGTGGTCAACGGCGTGGTGTACGCGATCCCGGCGGTCGAGGCGATCGAGGGGATCGTCGACGACACGCCGCCGGACGTGGTGGTCCTCGGCAACTCGTATGCGAACACCAACGTCCGGATCGACGACCTCGCGGCGGCGGCCGGCGGGGCCACGGTGAAGCTGACGATCCCGAACACCGTCGGCACCCACTGGTACGCGGTCCTCGACAACCGGCTGTTCCAGCGGGGCCTGTCGCCGCGGCTGGTGATCGCGTTCTCCGACATCCAGAGCGCGCTGCTGGTCCAGCCGGCGGACGAGGCGAGCGTCGTGAACCTCGAGGTCGAGCTCGACGGCGACGACCCGGTGATCGACGCCCGGGTCGCCCGCGGCAACCCGTGGTGGATCCGGGCCCGCACCAACCGGGTGATGGCCCGCGACGCGCTGCTCGCCGGGATCCGCGACGCCGGGGCCCGGTGGACCAGCCGCCTCGCCGGGATCGACGCGAGCCCGACGGTGGTGCTGTCCGCGCTCGACCGGGTGCTCGGCGACGGCGCGACCGATCCGCGCCTCCGCGACGTGGCGCCGCTGGCCGGGACGGTCCGGGCGGTCGATCTGGTGGACCCGGACACGGTCCCCGCCCCGGCGGACTCGATGCTGCCCGCGCTGGCCGACCTGTGCCGGGCCCACGGCGCCACGCTGGTGGTGGTCCGGTCGCCGATGTCGCCCGAGATCCAGTCGGCGCGCGAGATCCGGGACGGGACGATCGACGCGCTGTACGACGTGCTCACCGCCCACGGCGCGGCGCTGATCGACCTGTCGCCCCTGCCGATGCGCGCCGGCCACTACGAGCTGAACGCGCACATGACCGAGGAGGGCGCCGATCGGACCACCCGCACGCTGATCCGGGCCCTCGACGCGCTGGGCCTGATCGACGCGCCGGGACCCGCGGGGGCGGAGGTGCTCGGCGGGCTGCGGGTCGAGCGCGGGGTGGTCGCGTTGACCCCGGCGGCGCTGGCGTTCGAGGCGCCGCCGCCGTCGCTCGATCCGAGCGGCCCGGTCGTGGGGTCCGGTCCGACCGGGCGGATCGCCGCGCCGGAGCTGGCGGGGGTCGCGGCGGATCGGGCGGTCCAGGTCACCCCGTTCGCCGCGCGGTGCTCGCCGGTCCGGGTGCTCGAGGACGGGGCCCCGCTGCCGCTGCCGAACGCGCGGTGCGACGAGGTCCGGCGGTTCCGCGGCGGGCGGACCTGCCACGTGGCCCAGGGGATCGAGTTCGCGACCGTCGACGGGACCGCGCCGGCGGACAACGGACGGACCTACCAGCTCGGGCTGACCGACGATCGCCGGTGCGACAACTCGACCTGGATGTACCCCGGCGACCGGTTCGCGATCGACGTCCTGCCGTCCGAGCTCGCCCGCCTGCAGGCCCCGGCGACCACCGCGTGGATCGGGTTCCGGTCGACCCTCCCCGCGACCGAGCTCCGGGTGCGGATCGTCGCCGAGGGCGTCACGGTCGGCGACGGGAAGGTCACCGCCGGCGACGACGGCTGGGCGCGCCTCGCGCTCGATCCGCCGGTCCCGGTCGGGGCGGGGGCGGTCACGGTGCGGGTCGGGCACCCCGGGCGCGGGCTCGTGCTCGTGACCCGCGCGGTCCTCGAGTAGGGATGTCGTTCGTCGAGCCCGCGTACCCGGTCCTGCTCGCGCTGGTGCTGGCGCTGTGCCTCGTCGCGCCCCACCGGGTCCAGAACCTCGGCCTGCTGGTCGCGAGCTGTGTGTTCTACGGGTGGATCCACCCGGCGTTCCTCGGCCTGCTGGTCGCGTCGGCCGGGCTCGACTTCGGCTGCGCGCTCGCGATCCGCCGGTGGCCCGCGCGGAAGCGGTGGTTCCTCGGCCTGTCGATCGCCGGGTCCGGCAGCCTGCTCGGGTTCTTCAAGTACTACAACTTCTTCGCCGAGAACGTCGCGGTGGTCGTCCGTTCGCTCGGCCTCGGCGACGGTCCGGGCACCCTCCGGCTGATCCTGCCGGTCGGGATCTCGTTCTACACGTTCCAGACGCTCGCGTACGTGATCGACGTGTACCGCGGGCGGGTCGAGCCGCGCCGGAGCTTCCTCGACTACCTGCTGTTCGTCACGTTCTTCCCCCAGCTCGTCGCCGGGCCGATCGAGCGGGCGTCGGCGCTGTTCCCGCAGCTCGAGCGCCCGCGGACGATCACCGCCGGGGGCCTGTGGTCGGGCCTGGTGCTCGCGAGCTGGGGCGCGTTCAAGAAGGTGGTGATCGCCGACACGCTCGCGGTGTACGTCAACGCGATCTGGCGCCACCCGGACCCGTCGTTCGCGATGATCTGGGCGGCGGCCCTCGGGTTCCTGATCCAGATCCTGGCGGACTTCACCGGGTACGCCGACATCGCGCGCGGCTCGGCCCGGATGCTCGGGATCGAGCTGTCGGTCAACTTCACCCACCCGCTGCTCGCGACCAGCCCGACCGACCTGTGGTCGCGGTGGCACATCACGTTCTCGCGCTGGCTCCAGGACTACGTGTACTTCCCGCTCGCGACCAGCCGGTGGGTCCGGCGGGTGCCGCTGCCGGGCCTCGACGCCGGCACCCGAACCGCGGTGATCGCGATCCTCGGCACGCTCCTGTTCAGCGGGCTGTGGCACGGCGCGGCGTGGCACTTCGTGCTGTGGGGGCTGTTCTACGGGGTTCTGCAGGTCGGGTGGCTGCTGGTCGGGCGCAGGCTGCCGCCGGCGGCCCGCGGCTGGTCGCGCGGGCACTGGGTGACGGTGCCGATCATGTTCGGCGCGCAGCTCGTGGCGGCGATGCTGTTCCGCGAGCCGACGGTCGCCGGCCTCGTCCACCACTTCACCGCCGCCCCGTGGGCGGGGACCCGCGACCAGTGGGCGCTCGCCGCGATGATGCTCGGCCTGGTCGGGGTGGGGTCGGTGCCGCTGTGGATCGCGTTCCTGACCGAGGGCTGGGCGGCGCGGCTGGCGGGCAGCCCGCTCCGAGCGCCGATCGAGAGCGCGCTCGTCGCGTCGTTCGGGTGGGCGATCGTCGTGTTCTCGCGCCCGACCGCGACGGACTTCGTGTACTTCCAGTTCTGAGCCGACTCGGCGGGGTGCCGTGGACGACTCGCGGGTGTCGGCCCGGGTGGGTATGGGGCAGCATGCGGCTCTCCAACCTCACCCTGCGCGACTTCGGGCCCTTCGACCTGCTCGAACTCGAGCTCCCACCCGGGCGACGGGGCGACCGCGCCGACGTGCACCTGCTGGTGGGGCCGAACGGGACGGGGAAGACCTCGATCCTGCAGGCGATCGCGCAGCTGTTCACGCCGAGCCCGACCGGAGCGATCGGCCGGATTCGGTCCGACGTAGGCTCGGTCGTAGGTTCCCACGGCGAGAGTCGGCTCGTGTGGAGGCCGCGGAGAGGCCGGGAGAGGACCATCGAGCTGGATGGCGAACGGCTCGGACCGCTCACCGCCGAGACTCCGGATCACTTCGGCAGCAGCACCGGACTCGTCCTGCACCTGATGCGGCTGTCCGGTGACCAACTGTACGGGCGTGCGCCGCGCTTCTCGAACCAGCACGCGCTGGTCTTCGCGTACGGCGGACAGCGACACGCGCCGGTGAAGCGCCTGACCAGCGTGTCGCCGCTCACCGACAACCCGCTGGCCGAGGCTGGGCTGTTCAGCAAACCCGAGAGCGAGGGCGCGTTCGCTCAGTGGCTCGCGAACCTGGTGGCGCAGGAGGCCCTGGCCGAGAAGCAGGGCGACGAAGGCCGCGCAGCCCGCCTCACCGGTACCCTCGACCGCGTGGGGCGCGCGTTGGCCGCCGTGACCGGGAGCCCGGTCGGGTTCCGGGTCCAGGCGGACCTGTCCGCGGTCGACCTGGTCCTCGACGGCGTGCCGGTGCCGCATCCGCAGCTCCCCGCTGGGCTCGGGGCGCTGATCGCCTGGGTCGGCGACCTGCTGATGCGGCTCGACCGCCTCCCGTGGCAGGACGACCTCCCGATCGAGGAGCGGGAGTTCATGCTCCTGCTCGACGAGGTCGAGGTCCACCTGCACCCGGCCTGGCAGCGGAGGGTGCTGCCGATGGTCGAGCGGTTGTTCCCGAAGGCCCAGATCATCGCGGCGACCCACTCACCGTTCGTGATCCAGTCCGCGTCCGACGCGTGGGTCCACCAGTTCGAGCTGGAGGGGGGCCGATCCCGGCTCGAGCGCACCGTGCGCGGGCCGATCGGGTCGAGCTACTCGTCGGTCCTGCGCGCGTTGATGGGCGTCGAGGCCGAGTACTCGGTCGACACCGAGGCCAGGTTGACCGAGCTCGAGGAGGCGCGACGGGCCGTGCTCGCGGGGAACCTGCCGCGCGCGGAGTTCGATCGTCTGGCCATGGAGCTGGGCAACGTCAACGACGAGCTGTACCGGCTGGCCGCGATGGAGGTCCGCCAGCTCGAGGGTCAGCTCGCGACGCGGGCCGCTCTCACGTGAGGCCGTTCCGACGGCACGACGAGCCCGCGGTTCTGCTCGACCACGGCGCTCGCTGGACGGCTGCCTGGCTCGAGCGGGGCAGCGACTTCCGCTGGCCGCAGCTGGCCGGGCTCCCCGCGAACCAGCACCTCGAACCCCTGCTCCTCGCCCAGACCGACGACCACTGCTCCTACTGCGACCACTTCCCGCTCAGGGTCGAGGGGAGGCCCGAGATCGACCACTTCCAGCCGAAGAGCCTGTTCCCCGAGCTGGGGTTCGCCTGGACCAACCTGTACGCCGCCTGCCGGTCGTGCAACGCGGCGAAGCGCGAGCAGTGGGATGTGGACCTCCTCCGTCCCGACGAGGCCGGCTACACCTTCTGGCGGTACTTCGAGTTCCAGACGCGGACCGGGCGGATCCTCCCGCGACCAGACGCCCCGGCCGCCGATCGGCAGCGTGCAGCCATCACCATCCGCGTGTTCGGCTTCAACGACGGCAACCGCCCTCGGGCCCGGTTGGACGCGATCCGCGCGCCGGGTCGCGACGGCCCCTACCAGTTCCTCGGGACGATCGACACGCGGTGACGATCGGCGTGCAGGTCGATCTCCGGCGGCGGGCGGATCCGGAGCGACGCCGAGATCCGACCCCGCCATTCGATCGCGCGCTCGACGTGTCGGTCCGACAACCCGCCGCGAGCCCGCCCGTCGCGCGGATCGAGCGGCCGGGGGTTGCATCGCTGCGGGGTGGATCGTAGGGTGCGGCCGCTCGAACGAGCGCCCCGGATCACCGGACGCTCCGCCGCCCGCCCACCCCCGACCGGTGGCGCCGGGACCGGCGGGATCCCGCAGCCCAGGCCGCGCCGCGGGGTGTAACCGCGGTGTCCCTTCAGCGACCCCGAGGGATCTCGACCCCGCCGCGGTGATCGAAATTTCACGCGCGGGTGGAAAAAACCTCGACGTAGCATCCGGACAGGCCCGTCCGAAAACCCTCGTCCCCCCGGAGGACACGTGGCGTCGATGCTCAAGTCGGCGATGGTACTCGTGCGCTCGGCGCTCGGCCGCCCAGCGACCCGGAGATCCACCGGTGGATGGCGGAGGTTGTCGGTCGCGGCACCGCTCGCGGTCGGGTTGCTGGCGCCGACCCTCGCGGGGGCCCAAACCATAACCAACACCCGCACCGGTGTCACGTTCCCGACGTTCGCGACTGCGATCCCGGCGTCGGTCGCGGGCGACACGCTCCAGCTGTCGGGGCCGGTGACCGAGGCGTTCACCGTCGACCGCGACCTGACGATCACCGGCCTCTCCGGCGCGCAGATCAGCTCGGGCTCCGCGACGATCCTCACGTTGACCGCCGGTCGGACCCTGACCGTGGACGGGGTGAACTTCGTCGGCACGGCGAACACCCGCGCGATCGAGGCCGCGGGCGGGGCGAACACGATCACCGTCCGCAACGCGACGATCCGGACCGGCACCGCCGCCGCCGCCGCACAAGGCGGCGGGTTGCGGGTGATCAACCCGACGTTGGTGACCCTCGAGAACATCGTGTTCGACGGCGACACCGGCCGAATCTGGGCCCAGCTCGGCGGCGCGTTGTACGTCGACGCGGTGGCCGTCGCGCCGGTGAACCTGACGAACGTGACGTTCGACCGCGTCACCACCACCAGCAACGGCGCGGGCGTGTGGGCCCGGAACGTCGCGGTCACCTGCATCGGGTGCAGCTTCGACCACACCGACGGCGCGTTCGGCGGCGGGATCTTCGCCACCAACGGCACGCTTGTCGTCGAGCAGAGCTTGTTCTGCGCGTCGGACGGCGGCCTCGGCGGCGCGGTGTTCTCGACCGCGACCACCGACATCCGGTCCAGCCGGTTCGTCGAGTCGCACTCCGCCTCGAACGGCGGCGCGCTGTACCTGAACGGCGGCAGCTGGACGATCCGGAACAACCACTTCGTCGGCGTCACCGGGTCGAACACGATCTTCCGCAGCAGCCTCGCGGCGGTCACCGGGATCACCAACAACCTGTTCCTGAGCAACGCCGGCACGGCGTACCGGAACAGCGGGGCGGTCCCGCCGATCAACTTCAACTGGTTCTTCGACAACGTCACCAACTCGAACGCGGCGTTGCCCGCGACCAACATCACGACCGGCGGCGACCCGCACCTGACGTTGTGGACCGAGAACTCCGACTGCAGCGACGATCTGCTGTACCCGGAGCCGCTGGTCAGCCCGCTGATCGACGCCGGCGACCCGGCGATCGCGGACCTCGACGGGTCGCGGTCGGACATCGGCGCGTTCGGCGGCCCGAACGCCGATCCGTTCTTCCTCCAGGACAACGACGGCGACGGCGCGACGTTCTTCCTCGACTGCGACGACACCGAGCCGGCCGCGTTCCCCGGCAACGACGAGTTCTGCGATGGGATCGACAACGACTGTGACGGGTCGATCGACGAGGATCCGGTCGATCTGCTGACGTTCTACGTCGACTGCGACCTCGACGATCACGGCGTCACCGCCGGGTCGGTCACCCAGTGCTTCGAGCCAGCGGCCCTCCCGTCCTGCGGCGGCCAGTGGGTCACCGGGTTCTCGGACGACTGCAACGACGCGGATCCCGCGGTCCACCCGGGTGCAGCCGAGACCTGCGCCCCCGGCGACCTGAACTGCGACGGCGACGATCTGCTCGGCGCCGAAGACGCGGTGATCTACTTCGAGGACTTCGACGGAGACGGGGTCGGCGCCCACGCCTACCTGTCGTGCGAGCCGACCCCCCCGCCGGGCTCGGTCACCGTCGGCGGAGACTGCTTCGACTCGAACGCGTCGGTGTTCCCGGGTGCCTTCGACGTGTGCGGCGACGGGATCGACCAGAACTGCGATCTGGTCGACGGCGACGTGGGCGCGCTGATCGCCTGGTACCCCGACCTCGACGCCGACACGTTCGGCGACGGCACGGTCGACCCGGTGCTCGACTGCCGGCCGGGCGCCGGGATCGGGTACGTCGCGGACGACACCGACTGCGACGACAGCGACCCCACCGTGCACCCCGGCGCGCCCGAGACCTGTGACGGCCGCGACGAGGACTGCAACGGTCTGTCCGACGACCTGAACGCCCCGATCGACTGGTTCGTCGACGCGGACGGCGACGGGTTCGGCGACGACGCGACCGTGGTGAACTCCGACTGCGCGCCGGGTGCGGGGTACGTCACCCTCGGCGGGGACTGCGACGACGCGGACCCGCTGGTGAACCCCAGCGCCGAAGAGGTCTGCAACGGGTTCGACGACGACTGCAACGGCACGATCGACGACACCGGCGTCCCGGTCGCGTGGTTCGCGGACGGCGACGGCGACGGGTTCGGCGACCCGTCCAAGGTGACCGTGGCGGATTGCTCGCCCGGCGCCGGGTACGTCACCGACGGCAACGACTGTGACGACACCGACCCGCTGGTCAACCCGGACGCGGTCGACGCGTGCGACGGGATCGACAACGACTGCGACGGGCTGGTCGACGACGGCGGCGCCGTGGTCACCTGGTACCAGGACGTGGACGCGGACGGGTACGGCGACGACACCGTCACCCTCGACGACAACTGTCCGCCGGACGAGACCTGGACCCTGATCGGCGGCGACTGCGTCGACACCGACCCGACGATCCACCCCGACGCGGTCGAGGTGTGCGACGGGATCGACCAGGACTGCGACGGCACCGTCGACGACACCGGCGCGGCGGTCACCTGGCTCACCGACGCCGACGCGGATGGGTTCGGCGACGACGCGACCGCGGTGATCGCCGACTGCCCGCCGTCCCCCGACGCGGTGACGATCGGCGGGGACTGCGACGACACCGACCCGACGGTGAACCCCGGCGCGGTCGAGGTGTGCGACGGGATCGACCAGGACTGCGACGGCACCGTCGACAATACCGGCGATCCGCAGTCGTGGTACTTCGACGCCGACGGCGACGGGTTCGGCGGCGACACGTCGACCCTCGCCGACTGCTCCCCCGGCGACGGCTGGACCCAGGTGCCCGGCGACTGCCGCGACATCGACGCCGGCGTGTACCCCGGCGCCCCCGAGCTGTGCGACGGGATCGACCAGGACTGCGACGGCGTCGCGGACGACGTGGGCTCGCCGGTCGACTGGTTCGTCGACGCCGACGCCGACGGGTTCGGCGACGACGCGACCGCGGTGAGCGCCGACTGCTCGCCGGGTGCGGGGTACGTCACCCTCGGCGGGGACTGCGACGACACCGACGCCGCGGTCCACCCGGGCGCCACCGAGGCGTGCGACGGCCGCGACGAGGACTGCGACGGCCTGGTCGACAACACCGGCGCCGGCTCGGTCTGGTACCACGACGGCGACGGCGACGGGTTCGGCGACCCGGCCGACACCGTGGTGGCGGACTGCCCGCCCGGCGGCGGGTACCTGCCCACCGACGGCGACTGTGACGACGCCGACGCCGCGGTCCACCCCGGCGCGACCGAGTCGTGCGACGGGATCGACAACGACTGCGACGGCACCGTCGACGACCTCGGCACCGACCCGGTGACCTGGTCCTTCGACGCCGACGGCGACGGGTTCGCCGGCGCCGCCACCAGCCAGGTCGCGTTCTGCAGCCCCGGCGTCGGGTGGTACCCGTCGGCCGACGACTGCGACGACGCCGACGCCGCGGTCCACCCCGGCGCGACCGAGACCTGCGACGGCCGCGACGAGGACTGCGACACCGTGGTCGACGACGTGGACGGCGCGCCGGTCACCTGGTACGTCGACGCGGACGCCGACGGGTACGGCGACGGCGGGATGTCCACCACCCAGGTCTGCAGCCCGGGCGACGGGTGGACCGACGTGGACGGCGACTGCGACGACACCGACCCGGTGGTCAACCCGGACGGCGGCGAGACCTGCGACGGCCGCGACGAGGACTGCAACGGGATCGTCGACGACCTGCCGACCCCCGCCAGCACCTGGTACTTCGACGCGGACGCCGACGGGTACGGCGACCCCGGCACCGCCGTCGTGTCGTACTGCAGCCCCGGCAGCGGGTACATCCCGTCGGACGGGGACTGCGACGACGCCGACGGCGGCATCCATCCCGGCGCCCCCGAGACCTGCGACAGTGTCGATCAGGACTGCAACGGCATCGCCGACGACATCGGATCGCCGGTCACCTGGTACCTCGACTACGACGGCGACGGCTACGGCTCGGACATGTCCGCGACCGTCGCCGACTGCCCGCCCGGTCCGGACTGGGTGCTGGTCGGCGGGGACTGCAACGACACCGACCCGACGAAGTGGGTGAAGTGCAAGCCGCCCACCTGCTCGACCGCGACGCCGGCCGGCGGGTGGTTGGGGCTCGCCGTGCTGGCCGGGACCCTGGTCCTGCGGCGGTCGCGGCGGCGCTGACCCGCAACGGTCGAATTGCCGGGTTAAGGTGAGGCGTGCCGCCTGCAGGCGGCATCCTCACCCCCGGAGGCCCGCGTGCCGGATCCGTCGCTGTCCGAGCCCCACCGCGCGCGGGGAGGGG
>JBEBJW010000127.1:0-10126 GCA_040079715.1 Myxococcota bacterium
CCCATGTCCGGGGGGCCGTCCGACCCCTCCGTTCGGCAGTCGCCACCCTCCCGGTCGGGGTCCGGACCCTTCGGGGCGATGGGGTCCCCCCACCGGTCGAGGCGTTCGGCGCGCCCGCGCGGGTGGTCGACCATGCCCCCGTCGGCCTCCCGACCCCCGCCGATCGCGGGTCCCGACGACGGTCCGAGGCGTCCGGAGGCCGAAGGGGAGATGGTCGACCTGTCCGTCGACGGCGTCCCGACCCCTGACCGGAGGTGGTCGGCCACCCATCGAAGGCGTCCCGACCCCTGACCGGAGGTGGTCGACCACCCGTCGAGGGGGTCCCGACCCCTGACCGGAGGTGGTCGACCCGGATCCGGAGGTCCCGACGGCTACCCTCAAACCGATACCGAGCTTGGCCACCCTGACCACGCATCGCCATCCGATAAGGTACACTCACACGATTGGGGTAGGCCGGAGGGTGGCGGGCCCCCGGAGAACACGGATCGTGGGCCTGGACGGAAGCCGCAGGAGGGAGATCCTCCTCCTCCGACCGGTCGAATCGGAGGAGGATGAGATGCAGGACCTGTGGGGCAGCAACTGGAACGCGCGAGGGGAGCTCACTGCTCGGCGGTACCATGACGGACAACTTCTCGGTGTAACGTTGGTAGGACCTCGGGAAGTCGTCCTACTGTTGCGAGAACCGGAAGGCTCGTCCTTCCAGCTCGTGTTGAGCGAGGTCTCCGGTCTCTCTGTGGATGATTTCCGTCAGGGGAACATCATCTCTGACGTGTGGTATTTGCCGAGGCGCTTGTGGGAGCCCGCTCTCGGCAAGGAGGTGCGAACGAAGTTCGGGGTGAACGTCGACGGTCCTCTAGCGGCGGTGATCTGCTCGTATGGGGCCTTGGTCCTTGCTCTGTGCGGAAGCGTCGAAGTCCGCGGGGGCACCGCTTCATAGAACATACTGCAAAAGCACGCAAGCCGCGGCGATCCCGCGTTCGCCGGCACGCTCCCGGGAACCAAGTCCACGGACATCAACGGCGCGGCGCAGGATCTCGCCGACGACCTCCTGACCGATCCGTCAGGGGTGGTGACCGAACTTGCCGCGGTGGCGTACAGGTTACGGTTCCAGGCAAGGCGCAGGGCGCTCGCGGGGATGCCGATGGGTCGATCGGCACCTTTCACGTCGGAGTAGTCGATGGCCGAGTTCGCGGACACGAACGAATTCCACGCCAGCCCTCGCCTCGTGCGACAGGTCCGTTCCCGGGCTGAGCAACTGGGTTGGACGTGTGTTGGTGGGACATTGTTCTCTCCCGATGGGAGCGTAACCCCTCTACTTTACTCCGATGGCCATGCTGTGGCGTGCAGGTTCACGCAGGGCGGTGACATTGTGGGGCTGCACGTCTACTGCCACAGCGCGGACCCGATCGCAAGCCTGACAAGGGGTATTCCGGAGACCGCGTCGTCGCGGAGCTTGATCATGGCGATCGCAGAGGATTTGGGTGTTCCGCTGTGACGTCGTGGTCAGGTGGGGCTTGCTCTTGTTCGATCGAACCTCGCCCGAGGCTCACGAGGATGCACGGTGAGATCATGGAGAACGTCACCTTGGACGACCTGTACTTTGGGGATCGAGATCTGCTTCAGTTCAGTGTCGACTTTCTTCATTCGGAGGGCCGGCTCACGTTCAGTGGCGCTGCGCGATCCGTCACGTCTGCGGCTGGCGAGCAGTCGCGAGTCGAACTGAGCCATCCGGTCCTGGTGCTCTCGGGGCTACGGAGTTTCATGACGACTCCAGCGAGTGCCCGCTTTGAGGCCATCGTGCTCAGGTGGGCATTCACACCGATGCCCAGGGGTGTGGTGGGGGAGTTCCTGTTGGTCGGTGATCCCGAACCCGTCACCCTCCGCTTCGAGTGCGAGCGGGTCCAGTTGGAAACGTGAACTCACCTGGTGTTCGGCCGCGTCGAATTTCCACTTCGTGGAGCAGATGCCAATCATGATGTAGAGAGCCGCACGATGACATGGGACAGCAGCAGCCGCGTTCGCTCCGCGCCGGCGCTGCCGCCCTCCCGTCGTGCGGCAGCAGCAGCGGGTCACTCCCGGACGACGTCCATGAACAGGTCCGCGATCACCTGGTGCCCGGTCGGGTTCGGGTGGATGCAGGTCAGGTCGAACCACAGGTCGGTGTCCGGGCCGCGGTAGCACTGGCCGGTCGCGTCGTCGCGGTTGTAGCCGTGCCCGCAGAACGTCTCGAGCAGGAACACCAGGTCCGTGCCGTTGTCGACGGAGATCGACATGAACTGCTCCATCGACCACACGACCATCTCGGCCAGATCGGGGTCCGTGGTGTCCTGGTACCCGGCGAGCGCAGCCCCGGGGCACGCGGTGACCTCGCCGGTGCCGTCGGTGTACTCGTACAGGTTGGTCAGGATCACGGCGTTGCCGTTCGGGAACCGGACCGGGTCGGTCATCCACGCGACGGCCTCGCGGACCAGCCCCATGAACGCCTCGGTCTCGGCCCACGACTGGTCGACCGGGACGCCCTCCTGGAACCCCTGCTGGAGCGACGCGAGGTCGTTCCCGCCGACGGTCATCACGACGAGGGTGCGCTGGTCGCGCGTGTCCTCCGGGAAGCAGTCCTCGAGCTGGGTCCCGTCCTGGAGCAGATCGTCGGCCCGGTCGCCCCAGGTGGCGCACGACCAGAAGTCGCCCGAGTGCTCGACGATCGTGGTGCCGCTCAGCACGTCGACCCGCTCCCACAGCGGACCGGGCGCGTCGAGGCCGAACTCGGTCACGAGCTCGGCGGCGAGCCGGTTCCGGTAGAACTCGGCGTTCGGCGTGGGCGGGGTGCCGACGGTGATCGAGTCGCCGAGGAACACCACCCGGTCGATCGCGGTGATCGTCTGGTGATCGGTGCCGCTGCAGTGGCTGCCGACCGTCGGGTGGAACTGGTCGTAGTCGGGCGACGGCCGGGTAGGGTCGGCGATGTCCCCGAAGCACAGGTCGATCGCCGACGGCGGGTCGGTGGTGCTGGTGGTCCCCGTCCCGGTGGTGGCGGTGGTGGCCGTCGTGCCGGTGGTGGCCGTCGTGGTGGCGGTCCCGGTGGACGTGCCGGGGAGGTCCGGGTCGGCGGTGGACCCGGTCGCGGCCGGATCGACCGGCGCCCGGGGCCCGCCCGCGGGGGCGACCGTGTCTGGGGTACACCCGACCGCCCACACCCAGAAGCTCGCGACCATCCTGCCCTCCGTCCACGGTAGACAGGGTGTCTACCGCTGGCAGCGCCCCGGTGCAACCGCGTCAGGCGGACCGGACGGTGGCGCGCAGCGCCAGTCGCGCCAGCGACCGAGCGGAGCGAGCCGGGAGGGAGGCCGGCCCGCGGAGCGGGCGACGCCCAGATCCGTCGGCGCGCAACCGGAGGATCGAGGGCCGGATCCTGCGGACCCCGAATTTCGGCTGATCGGCCGAAAATTCCGGACGGCGATCGGCGATCGGGCATACGATCGTGATTGTCCGTTCGCGGACGACCTGATCGGCAACCGGAGCGTGAGGCATCGAACGCTGAGCCGGGCGGGACGGGTGTCGGCTTCGTTCGGAGCCGCCGCACCGTTTCCGCCTGGTCAACACGAACCACATCGACAGAAGGGGAGGGCGGCATGCGGGTCCGAGACATCCTGGAGACGAAGGGGAGCGACGTGGTCACGACGACGGTGGAGTCGTCGCTGCTGGCGCTGTCTCGGCTGCTGACCGCCCACCGGATCGGGGCGGCGGTGGTGGTGGACCGGCGCGGGTCGATCGTGGGGATCGCGTCGGAGCGCGACCTCGTGATCGCGGTGGCGTCGCGCGGCCCGGGGGCGCTCGAGGGCGCGGTGATGGACGTGATGAGCAGCGAGGTGCTGATCTGCGAGCCGGACGACGACGTCCAGACGGTGATGTCGATCATGACCGAGCGGCGGATCCGCCACATGCCGGTGCTCGACCCCGAGGGGCGGCTGGCCGGGGTGATCTCGATCGGCGACGTGGTGAAGGTCCGGGTGGGTGAGGTCGAGCAGGAAGCGAGGATGCTGCGAGACTATATCGAAGCTCGCTGACGAGCCGACCGCGGACCACAATACACGGACCGGATGAGCCTCGACTTCGGCGCCCTGTTCGACCGGTCGCCCAACGCGTACATGGTGGTCGACCGGGACCTGCGGTACGTGGCGGCGAACGCCGCGTACCTCCGGGTGACCGGGGCCACCCTCGACGCGCTGCTCGGGCAGCCGCTGTTCGACGTGTTCCCGAACGATCCGGACGATCCGGCGAACGCGAGCCGTCGGATGATCCACGCGTCGTTCGAGCGGGTGCTCGCGACCGGCGAGACCGACCACGTGGCGGCGATCGCGTACCGGGTGCCGATCGAGCGCGACGGGGTGTGGATCGAGACCGAGCGGTGGTGGAGCGCGACCCACGTGCCGATCCCGGGTCCGGACGGCGCGGTCGCGTTCGTCCTCCAGCACACGGTCGAGGTGACCGACCTGATCGCGGCCTCGCGGATCGATCCGCGCGAGGCGGGGGTGATCGGCCGGGCGAAGGGGGTCCAGGACGCGTTCGATTCGCTCGACGCCGAGCACCAGCAGCTCCGCCGGCTGTTCGAGCAAGCGCCGGGGTTCGCGTGCGTGCTCCTGGGACCGGACCACGTGTTCGCCAGCGCGAACCGGTCGTACCGCCAGCTCGTCGGAGGGCGGGACGTGATCGGCCAGCCGGTCCGCCTCGCGATCCCGGAGGCGGAGGCTCAGGGGTTCGTGGCGCTGCTCGACGCGGTGTACCGGTCGGGCGACGCCTACGTGGGGCGGAGCTCGCGCCTGACGCTCGCCCGGGACGGTGGGGCGCTGGAGGAGGTGTACCTCGACTTCGTGTACCAGCCGGTCCGCGACCCGGACGGCCGGGTGGTCGGGATCTTCGTCGAGGGCCACGACGTGACCGACTCGAAGCGGCTGGCGGCGGAGCTCGAGGTCCTGCTGGAGGCGATCCCGCAGCAGGTGTGGACCGCGCGCCCGGACGGCCGGCTCGACTTCGTGAACGACCGGGTCGGCGCGTACTTCGGGGTCCCGCGGGACCGGCTCCTCGGCGACGGGTGGATCGATCGGGTCGACCCGGCGCAGGTCCGGGAGGTGACCGACCGGTGGGCGGCGTCGCTCGCGACCGGGGACGCGTACGAGGTCGAGTTCCGGCTGCGCCGCGCCGACGGCGTGTACCGGTGGCACCTCGCGCGGGCGGTCCCGGTGCGCGACCCGGACGGGCGGGTCACGAAGTGGTTCGGCACCAACACCGACGTCCACGACGCCCGCGAGCAGCGGGACGAGCTCGCCCGCCGGTCGGAGTACGAGCAGCAACTGATCGGGATCGTGAGCCACGATCTGCGGAGCCCGCTGCAGGCGGTGCGGGTCGCGTCGTCGCTGCTGCTGAAGCGAGGCAACCTCGACGACCAGCAGGGCAAGGCGATCGCGCGGATCGTCACCTCGGCCGAGCGGGCGACCCGGTTGATCGCGGACCTGCTGGACTTCGCGGAGGCGCGGTCGTCGGGGCGGATCCCGATCCGACCGGGGCGGGTGGACCTGCGCGACGTGACCCGCCAGGTGGTGGACGAGGTGATGCTCGCGCACCCGGACCGGACGGTCGAGCTCGACCACGACGGCGACGTGGTCGGCGCGTGGGACGGCGACCGGATCGCGCAGGTGATCGGGAACCTGGTGGCGAACGCGGTCCAGCACGGGTCGGCCGACCACCCGGTGGCGGTGCGGAGCCGGGCGGAGGGCGACCGGGTGGTGCTCGACGTGCACAACCACGGGGCGCCGATCGCGACCGCGGACCTGGGCCGGCTGTTCGAGCCGTACCAGCGCGGCGGGGGTGCCGGGCGGATCACCGGGGTCGGCCTCGGGCTGTACATCGCGCGCGAGATCGTCGACGCGCACGGCGGGCGGATCGGCGTCCGATCGGCGGCGAGCGCGGGGACGACGTTCACGGTGGTGCTGCCGCGGAGCGCCCCGGCCTGAGGAGCGCTGGTCAGTTCGCGCTCGGCCACGCCCCGCCGCACAGCGGAGCGCCGCCGTCGTCGGTGGCCCAGCCGGGCTCGCCCTCGGCGGGGATCTCCGGCACGTCGGTGACGCGGGCGCCGTCGACCTCGATCGTCACCGGGCCCGGCGACGGGGCGCACGCCAGCGTGCCGTCGTCGGTGCACAAGTCGCCGCCGTCGAGGGTGTAGGCGAAGTGGTCGTCGGTGAGCGCGTCGATCGTGCCGCCCCCGCCCCACCAGCCCGCGGCTGCTCCGCCGGTGAGGACTGCGCTCCAGTTCCAGCCCAGTACGGGCACCTCGTCTCCGTAGATCGCGGTGGCGCCAGGCACCGGGACGTCCGGCAACGCCAGCCACGCACCGCCGCCGGCACCGTCTTGCTCGCCCGTGAGCAACAGCCAGCTGGACTCCGCGCACCCCGCGCCGGTGAACCGGTAGCTGTTCGGCGCGCGGTCGGTGTTGGTGAACGCGACGCCGTCGGGGTCGGTGATCGTGAACGTCACCGGGGGCGGCGCTGCGAGGTCGGCCTTCGGGGCCAGACCGTCGCCGCCGGGCGGGACGAGACACCCGGCGAGGGCGAGGGCCAGGACGCTGACAGTAGCACGGATCATGGCTGCACCCAGAGGTAGGCTTCGCTTCGCACGTTGTTGTCCAGCATCGAGGTCTCCGTCACCGAGCCGCTCGGGTTGATCTTCGCGCAGAGTCGATAGGTCCCGCCGGGGACACCAGTGAAGTTCCACGCGGATGGCGCCACGGTGAACGGCAGGTTCACGGCCAGTCCGGGCGTCAGCGTGCCGACGACGTACTCGGTGCCGACACCGTCGAAGCACGCGGCGCCACTGGCCAGCTCCACGCGCCACTCGATGGTCGTGTTCACCGGGGAGGTCCCCTCGATAATCGCCAAGATGGCGGGAGGCACACCCGGCGCGGTCGGAGCACCCCTGAACACTGCGTCCGACAAGTCGTAGATCCAGCTTGCCGTCGTGTTGTCCCAAAGCTCTTCGGAGGTGCCGTTGTACGTGAACCCGAACTTCGACAGCATCAGGTTCACCCCGGTACTGGGCCCAGGGCACGCGGCCTGCAATCCGACGGAATCATCCTCGTTGATTCGGTACTTCACGTTGCTCATGTCGCCGCCGTCCGGATAGAAGCTGTTCATGATCGCGATGTTGTCGTCCTCGTGGTTGAAGCCCATTCGATGGCCGAACTCGTGTGCGGTCACCTGACCGATCGAGTCGCCGGACGCGCAGGCCGACGGTGTGTCGTTGCACCAGGTCACGTCCGAGTTGAACACGATGTCCACATCGACCAACGGAAGGGAAACGTTGGCGGCGAGGGTCGTGTTCGAGCCCCCGTGGCTCAAGAACCACGCGGTGTTCTTCTCGTACACTTCGTTGCGGAAGTTGCCCCCGGCCCCGGACGTAACGTCGGCGCCGCGGGTGATTTGGAACGTCGCGCCTCGGATGGCGTGGCCGACCCCAGCATTCCACGCGGCTGCGCCGAGCTCGATCTGGGCGGTCTGGTTCGCGGTGAATGCAGTCGGCTCCAGCCGGTAGTCGGTGGGGGTGAAACAGGGGCCACCCAGGTAGTCGAACGCCTCCGCTTCCAGGGTGGCCAGCCAGACTGCGATCACCAGCCACCTCCGATGTCCGACAACGCAGCGTCGACCGTGGGCTGGCTGGCTACGCATGCGGCCACGTCATCCACGAACCTCGCCCAGTCGAGTCCGACCGACAGGGGATCCGGCACGAACACGCGATCCAACGGGACTGCATAGTCGACGGTGGTGCTCGCGTCGCAGCGAGGGGCTTCGGTCTCGGGACGGGCGATCAACCGGTCGGCGGTGCAGCCCGGGTCCAGAACGGGGTTCCCGAAGAAGTCGGCCGCGACCTCTCGGTCCGTGCCTCGAACGAGCTTGAACACCGACTGCGGGCCGCCCGTCATGACGACCTCCGTGTCCGACATCGGCTGGCCGAACCACAAGAGTTCATCGCCCACCGCAGCCTCGGGGATCCCAGCGAACCCGTTCCAGTTTCCCTCGAGCCGCGCGCCAGGAAGCACCAACGTGATTCGGCCGGTGGAGACGCTGCCCCTGAGGAGTCTGGTGATGTCGATGCGAAGCTGGGTGAGCGGGAAGCCGTCGTCGAGGACACGGACATCGATTCGCGACACCGTACCAGTGGCGACCACTGCGCTCGCTGCGGCCTGCTCAGCCAGGGTCTGATGCCGCCAGGTCGTCGCGCTCCCATCCCGGACGAGGCCTAGGTACAGTACAGTACAGTACAGTACATTTGGATGATCCTTGTCGAATAGGTATCTCGAAGCTTACCCCACCCCCGGGGGTGAGGACAACCCAAAGCTGTGCTGTGCCGTGCGGATCCGTGCCGTCGGCCGATCTACCGGGCGCGGGCCGGACACGGCGGGTTGACCGCGCCGGGCGTGCCGAGGTCCCCGTCGCCGAACGGAGCCTCGGCGGCGCACCACTGGCCGCCGTCGTCGTTGTCGGTGGCGTCGGCGCCGGGGGCGAGCTGGAACGACCCGCCCTCCGGCGACGGCCAGGTCGACGGGTCGTACCGGACCGCGTCGATCACCGTCCCGTCGGGCGCCTCGATCACCAGCTCGTCGTCGTCGTTGCCGAGCTTCAACGCCGCCCCGTACGCGACGTCGACCGGCGCACCTCCGTTGTCCCCGACGTCACTGGACCGCCCGACACCGCGTAGCCGCCGGCCGGCACCCGGACCCCGGCCGGCACCGTCCACGCCTCGCCGTCGTCGTCGCGGATCGTGAACCCGCCGAGGTCGACGTCGACCGCGCCGGGCGCGTACAGCTCGAACCACTCGCCGCTGTCCCCGTCGACCGCGAGCGGGTCGGCCATCACCTCGGTGATCACCACGTCGCCGGCGCCGACGACCACCGGTGGCGGACAGCTCGGGTTCGGCGCGCCGGGGGTGCCGCGGTCGATCCCCGGGCCGTACGGGGTCTCGGCGACGCACCAGCTCGCGCCGAGCGCGTTGTCGGCGAACTTCGCCGGGTCGAGCGACATCGAGGCGCCTTCCGGGTCCGGGAACGTCGCGCCGTCGTCGTACCGGACCTCGTCGAGGACCTCGATCCCGCGGGCGATCCGGATCGTGTCGCCGCTGTTCGCGAGATCGAACGTCCACCGCCACGGGACGTCGATCGGCGCGCCCCCGTTGACCGACGGGTCGTCGAACGCGCCGAGCACGAGCTCGCCGCCCGCCGGTAGCTCGGTGTACGCCTCGACGGTGAAGCTGTCGCCGTCGTCGTCGGACACCACCAGCCCGCGGAGATCGACCGGCCGGTCCAACGTGTTGTGGAGCTCGAACCACTCGCCGAAGTCGCCGTCGACCGCCGACGGGTTCTGCATCACCTCGGTGATCACCAGCGCGTCCGGTGGGACGTCCGCGAGCGGGACGCCGTCTCGCGGCGGACACGGAGGGTTCTCGTCCCCGGGGCTGCCCCACCCGCCGGTCCCGTACGGGGCCTCGCCCGGGCACCACGCGCCGGCGGCGTCGCGGGCCATCGACCGGCCCTCGAGCAGGCCGCCGGTCAGCGCCCAGCTCGGATCGTACGCCACCTCGTCGAGGGTCCGGGTCGCGTACGACAGCACGATCGCGTCCTCGGCGTTCGACAAGCCGAAGTCGGCCTCGTACCGGTAGTCGACCTCGACCCCGCCGTTGACCTCGGGGTCGGCCCACCCGCCGAGCACGGCGTAGCCGCCGGCCTCGACGATCACCGAGCCGCCGACGATGAAGTCGTCGTTCCCCCGGTCGGTCACCACCAGGCCCGCCAGATCGATCGCCTCGGCCCCGACGGCGTGGACCTCGAACCACTCTCCGAGCCCGCCGGACACCCCGAGCGGCTCGGCCATGAACTCGGTCACCACGAGGTCGCCGGCCAGGACCCCGGCGAGCGACAGCCCGAGGTCGTCGGCGCCGTCGCAGTCCTCGTCGCGCCCGTCGCCCGGGCGATCGAGCGCCGCGGGGTTGAACCCGGGCTTGTGGTCGTCGCAGTCCCCGTCGGCGGCCGACCAGCCGTCGCCGTCCTCGTCGAACCGCGCCCCGGGCCCGGTCGGCACCACCC
>JBEBJW010000128.1:0-10091 GCA_040079715.1 Myxococcota bacterium
CCCGCCGCAGGGTACATCGAGCCGGATGCCCGTCCTCGTCGGATCCGGTTCGAGGGTTCGCGGTGCATTCACTCGCGGAACTGCGTGCTCACGCTGCCGACGGTGTTCCGGCCGAACGTCCAGGGGCCGTGGATCGATCCGGACGGGGCGGACCCCGAGGACGTGGCGGCGCTCGCCCGTCGGTGCCCGTCGGGGGCGATCCGGGTCGAGCGGCTCGACGGCGGGACCGCGGAGTCGGCGGATCTGATCAACTCGGTCACCGTGACCGAGAACGGGCCGTACGTCGTCCGGGGCGAGCTCGAGATCGGGGGCGTGGCGCAGACCCGGGCCACCCTGTGCCGATGCGGCTCGTCGCGGAACAAGCCGTTCTGCGACGGGATGCACCGGGCCGCGTTCACGGCCACCGGCCAGGTCACCTCGCAGCAGACGATGCCCGAGTCGGCCCCGCGCGCCGGGCTCCGGATCACCCCCGCGCCGAACGGGCCGCTGCTGCTGTCGGGACCGGTCGAGGTGCTCACCGGATCGGGCCAGCCGGTCCAGCGCGGGACGAAGTTCGCGTTGTGCCGCTGCGGACAGTCCGCGAACAAGCCGTTCTGCGACGGGACCCACACCCGCGTCGGGTTCACCACGACCGCGACCGACCCGGCCACGTCGGGCGGCACCACGCCGTAGGTCGGTCGGTCAGATCGACAGGCCGCCGTCGACCACGAACAGCTGCCCGGTGACGTACAACGCGCCCGGGCCGCACAGGAACCGGACCATCGGCGCCACCTCGTCCGGCGAGCCCAGCCGGCCGAGCGGGATGTGCGCGGTGGCCTCCTCGATCTGAGCCTCGGTCAGCCGGGCGGTCATGTCGGTCCGGACGAAGCCGGGGGCGACCGCGTTGATCCGGACGTTCCGACGTGCCATCTCCAGCGCGAGCGACCGGGTGAGCGCCACCACCGCGGCCTTGCTGGCTGCGTAGTTCGCCTGGCCCGCGCTGCCGCGGATCGCAGCGACCGACGCGAGGGTCACGATCGCGCCGGACCGCTTCTTCGCCATTCCGGGCAACACGGCGCGGCAGATCCGGAACGTGCCGCCCGCGTTGATCCGGAGCACGTCGTCCCACTGGTCGTCCTTCATCCGCATCGCCAGGCCGTCGGCGGTCATCCCGGCGTTCGCCACCAGGATGTCCGCCCCGCCGATCGCGTCGGCCGCGGCCACCAGCGCCTCACCGCCGTCCGGCTCGCCGAGGTCGGCCTGGACCGCAATCCCGTCGATCTCCGACGCCACCGCGGCCGCTGCGTCTGCATCGCGGGCGTAGCCGACGATCACCTTCGCCCCGCCCCGCGCGAGCTCGAGCGAGATCGCCCGGCCGATCCCGCGCCCGCCTCCGGTGACGATCGCGACCTTGCCCGCCAGCTCCACGCACCACCCCCGACCGCTCCCGCTAACCCGGTCCGTCGACCAGGCCGCGGTCGATCCCGTCCCAGCCGCTCAGCGCCGCCACCAGCCGGTCCACCCCGAGCGCGATCCCGGCCGTCCGGGGCATCCGACCGACCGCCTCGATCAGCGCGTCGTCGATCGGGTGGGGAGCCTCGCCGGCCGCGATCCGGGCTGCGTTCGCCGACAGGAACCGGCGACGGAGCTCGGCCGGGTCGATCAGCTCGTCGAACGCGTTCGCGAGCTCGATCCCGTGGAGGTAGACCTCGAACCGCTCGGCGACCGGCCACCCGTCGCCGGCCGCGCCGTCGTCCCGGACCCGCGCGAGGGCGGCTTGCGAAGCGGGCCAGTCTCGGACGTGCAGCGCTCCGACCAGCGTCGGCTCGACGTCGGTGACCCACCGGCGGGTGAACGCGTCGTCCCAGCTCTCGTCGTGGTCGGACAGGTCGCTCGCGGAGGCGGCTGCGAGGTCGATCCCGGTCGCGTCGCGGACCACCGCGCGGACCGTGGTCCGGCGCCACGCCGGCACCGTGACCCCGAGCGCGTGGGCGGCGGCGGCGACCAGCAGCTCGACCTCGTCCATCAGGTCGTCGAGCGACGCCCCGACCCGATACCACTCGCACATCGTGAACTCGCGCCGGTGCCACGGTCCGTGTTCGCGATCCCGGAAACACGGCCCGATCTCGTAGATCCGGGCGAGTCCGGCGGCGAGCACCCGCTTCAGCGCGAACTCGGGCGAGGTCCGGAGGAACGCCCCGCCGGCCGACCCTGTGGCGGTGACGGGGTGGAGGTGCTCCTCCATCGCCGGGCTCGCGACCAACGCGGGGGTGGGGACCTCGAGGTACCCGCGGTCGGCGAACACGGTGCGGAGGGCGTGGAGCACGGAGGCCCGCGCTCGGAGGCCCGCGGCGTCCACCCGCTACTTCTTGACGCGCTCGACGTATTCGCCGGTGCGGGTGTCGATCTTGATCCACTCGCCCTGCTCGATGAACAGCGGCACGCCGACGGTGGCGCCGGTGGACATCGTGGCCATCTTCTGCGAACCGGTGGCGGTGTTGCCCTTGATCCCGGGCTCGCAGTAGGTGATCTCGAGCTCGACGAAGTACGGCAGGTCGATGTTGACCGGGCGGTCCTTGTAGAACAGGAGATCGACCTCCATGCCTTCGACCAGCCAGTTCGCGGCGTCGTTCAGCGCGTCGCGCGACAGGGCGATCTGCTCGAACGACTCGAGGTTCATGAAGTGGAACCCCTCGGCGTCGTTGTACATGAACTGCATCTTCGACTGATGCACGTCCGCCGGGGCGAGGGACTCGTTGATCTTGAACGTCCGCTCGAGCACCGCGCCGGTGATCAGATTCTTGAGCTTCGTCCGGTTGAACGCCTGCCCCTTACCCGGCTTGACGAACTGGAAGTCGGCGACGACGTACGGGTTGCCGTCGATCTCCACCTTCAAGCCCTTGCGGATGTCGGTGATCTGATACATGGAGCACGGTCCTCGCTCCCTCCCCGGATCGAGGCAGGGCGGGGATATGTATCACGGCGACGCCAAGCGCCAGCCCCGGATGGTCGCGAGATCCGAGGTGTTGGAGGCGAGACCGGCGCTCGGCCCGGCGTACGACGCGGCGGATGCAGCGTTCCCGGTCCGGATCACCCGGTCGTTCTGGGATCGGATCGACCCGTCGGATCCCGCCGATCCCCTGGCGATTCAGGTCGTGCCGGACCCCCGGGAGCTCGAGATCGATCCCGGCGACCTCGCGGACCCGGTCGGCGACGCTGCGCGCAGCCCGGTGCCGTGGGTCGTGCACAAGTACCGCGATCGGGTGCTCCTGCTGCTGACCAAGCGGTGCCACCTGTACTGCCGGTACTGCTTTCGGCGGGACCACCACCCCGGCAGCGCCGACGACCCGACCCCCGAGGAGTGGGAGGCCGCGCTGGCATACATCCGCGACGTCCGCCCGCGGGAGGTGATCCTGTCCGGCGGAGATCCGCTCGCGGTCCCGCTCCACCGGCTGTTCGACACGATCGATCGGGTCCGGGAGGTCACGCGGGTGGTCCGGATCCACACCCGCGCGCCGATCACGTACCCGGAGGCGGTCACCGCCGAGCTCGTCGCCGGGCTGCGCGCGAGGGCGCCGGTGTTCGTCGTGGTGCACTGCAACCACCCGCGCGAGCTCGCGGCGGACGTGGACCACGCGCTGGAGCGGCTGATCGACGGCGGGATCCCGGTGCTGAACCAGTCGGTGCTGCTCCGGGGGGTCAACGACCATCCGGACGTGCTGGCGCGGCTGTGCGAGGCGCTGGTCGAGCGGCGGGTCGTCCCGTACTACCTCCACGTGACCGACCGGGTGCCGGGCAACGCCCACCTCCGGATCGATCCCAGGCGGGCGGTGGAGATCCACGCTGCGCTGCGGCGGATCATCGGCGGGATCGCGATGCCGCGGCTGGTGATCGACGCGCCGGACGGGTCCGGGAAGGTCGACGTGGAGCGGTGGATCGGGTAGGTTTTCAGTGAAATTGATTTTCAACTTCACATGACCCTCGACCAACTCCTCCCAGGCCAGGCGGCGCTCGTGACCGAAGTGAAGGGCGAAGGAGCCTTTCGCCGTCGTTTGCTCGAGCTCGGGCTGCTGCCCGGCACCCGGATCGAGCGGACCGGCCAGGCTCCGTTCGGCGATCCGCTGTCGTTCAGGGTCCGCGGCGCGGTGCTGTGCCTCCGGCGGGTGGACGCGGCGGCGATCGGGGTGGCGCCGTGACGGCGGCGGTGGCGGTCGCACCGACCCCCTTCGCGCGCACGGGGCCGCCGCGGGTCGTCGTCGCCGGGAACCCGAACGCGGGTAAGTCCACGCTGTTCAACGCGCTGACCGGTGGGTCTGCCCAGGTCGGCAACTTCCCCGGGACCACGGTCTCGACCACCACCGGTCGGATTGAGATCGAGGGGGTGGGGGAGGTCGAGTTCGTCGATCTGCCCGGTACGTACTCGCTCGCCGCCACGTCGCCGGACGAGCGGGTCGCGATGGACGCGCTGCTCGGGCTCGGTCGGATCCGTCCACCGGACCTGGTGCTGCTCGTGGCCGACGCGCCGCGGCTGTTGCGCAGCCTGTACCTCGTGCTCCAGGTGCTCGAGCTCGGCGTGCCGACGGTCCTCGCGGTGAACCTCCTCGACGAGGCGCGGGCAGACGGGATCCAGGTCCAGCTCGGGGCGTTGCGCGAGGCGCTGAACATCCCGGTGGTCGGCACCGTCGCGCGGTCTCGAGAGGGTCTGCCGGAGCTCCGAGCGACCGTCGGGACCGTCCTCGCGGCCGGCGGGCGCGCGCCGCGGCCGGTCCACGGCTGGTCTGAGACGCTCGAGGCGGACGTGCGGGAGGTCGAGGCCGGGTTGCCGGCGTCGCTGACCGCCCGCGGCAAGGTGTCGGCGATCGCTCGGTTCGCCCTGTTGTCCGCGGACGCGGCCGGTCGGGTGCCCGGGGTCGAGGCGCCGATCGACGCGATCCTGGCGGTGCGCCGACGAGCAGCGGCGGCCGGGCGGGACCTCGAAGCCGAGCTCGTGGGCACGCGGTACGCGTGGATCGACGCGCGGGGGCCCGCGTTCCTCGGTACCGGGATCACCACGGCGACCGGGCGATCGGCCGAGCGGATCGACCGGGTGCTGCTCCACCCGGTGGTCGGGCCGCTGGTGTTCGTCGGGGTGATGGCGGTGGCGTTCACCGCGCTGTTCTCGTGGGCCGATCCGCTGATCGCCGTGGTCGAGGCGGTGTTCGGTCGGCTCGGCGACCTTGTCCACGCGGGGTTCGACCTCGTGGCCGGCGCTGTCCCGTCGCTCGCGGCCGAGCTCGAGGTGGTCCGCGACCTGACCGTGGACGGGCTGATCGGCGGCGTCGGCGGCGTGCTCGTGTTCTTGCCGCAGATCGGCCTGCTGTTCTTGTTCCTGGCGCTGCTCGAGGACTGCGGGTACCTCGCCCGAGCGGCCCACCTCGCGGATCGGGCGCTGCGGGCCGCCGGGTTGCCGGGGCGGGCGTTCGTCCCGGTGCTGTCGGGCTACGCGTGCGCCGTGCCCGCGATCCTCGCCACCCGCACGATGCCCCGGTACCGCGACCGCCTGCTGACGATGCTGGTGATCCCGCTGACGAGCTGCTCGGCGCGGTTGCCGGTGTACACGTTGATGATCGCCGCGCTGTTCCCGGCGACCCTCCTCGGGTGGATCCCGGTCCGACCGCTGGCGCTGGCCGGGATGTACCTGCTGTCGACCGGGCTCGCGATCGCCGCGTCGATCGCCCTCGGACGGACGGTGCTGCGCGACGGTGGGGAGCCCGTGCTGCTCGAGCTGCCGCCGTACCGGGTGCCGGATCCGCGGGTCGTGGCGAAGGTCGTGTGGTCGCGGTGCGCCGACTTCGTGCGGGAGGCCGGGGGCCTGATCCTGGTCGCGACGATCGCGATGTGGGCGCTGCTGTACTTCCCGCGGTACGAGCCGTCCGAGCTGCTCGCTCCCGAGGTCGTGGCCGAGGCGACCGCCCGCGGGGACGACCTCGACGCGCTCGCGGCCCCCCTCGCGCTCGAGGCGTCGTTCGCCGGCCGGATCGGCCACGCGATGGAGCCGGCGATCGCCCCGCTCGGGTACGACTGGCGGATCGGGATCGGCCTGCTGGGCGCGTTCGCCGCGCGCGAGGTGTTCGTGTCGACCCTCGGGGTGGTGTACGGGATCGGCGACGACGTGGACGAGGACGACGCCTCGCTCCGGGATCGGATCCGGTCCGATCGGCGCCCGGACGGGACCCCGACCTACACCCCGCTGGTGGGGTGCTCCCTGATGGTGTTCTTCGCGTTCGCCCTCCAGTGCCTGTCGACGATGGCGGTGCTGCGCAAAGAGACCGGCGGCTGGCGGTGGGCGCTGCTGGCGTTCGCGTGGAACGGCGCGTTCGCGTGGCTGGCGGCGCTGGCGGTCTATCAGGGGGGAATGCTGCTCGGCTTCCGGTAGGAGGTTGCGCGGCGGTCCGGAGACGGGGTACCCGAGGGGACCGCCGTGGCGGATTCGTCCGCCGCCGCGTCCCACACACGCGAACCGGGGTCGCCGGGGTCGGCCACCGGTCCGGGGAGGGGCAATGCGCTCGTGGTACTCCGAAGTCCTCGTCGTGGTCGCCCTGGTCGCGGTCGGGGCGTGCGGCGGGAAGGGCAAGACGAAGCCTGCCTCGGCGGGAGGCTCGGCGAACGACTACGCCGGCGGGTTCGTCCAGATCGACTTCGGGGACGAGGAGGCGGCGCTCGAAGGTCTCGAGGGATCCGAGCTCGTCCACGACGCGGTCGCCGAGTGCGGAGACCTGCTGAAGCTCGAGACGGCCGCGATCGTCGGGCAGCTGAACGAGGCGCAGATCCGGTGCCTGGATGGCGCGATCCGGCAGTCCGATCGCCAAACCGTCAAGGACAAGGTCTCGCGGGTCCTGCTGAACGACGCGTGGGCCAAGGGAGACGAGCACCGGTGGGAGGGGATCGCCCGCCGACACCTCGAGGAGATCGACCGGTCGGATCCCGACATGTGCTACAAATTCGCGTACTACCTCGTCGATCGTGGCCCGGAGAAGATGGACGAAGCGATGAAGTGGGCCCGGGTCGCCCTCGACAACCGGCAGGTGTGGGAGGGTGACCTCCACGTCAAGCGGGTGTACGCGCTGATGAAGATCGAGACGCTCGCTGCCCAGAAGAAGTGGAACTGGCTCGAGTCGGAGTACACCCGCAAGCCGAGCGAGGCCGTGCTGGAGCAGGCGACCGAGGCCCGCAACCAGACGAAGACGTTCGCCCGCGAGTGGTTCGAGTACGCCCGCGGCTCGGCGAGCGACACCACCGTCCCGCTGGAGATCTGCCAGTCTGCCGCCGGCACCGGGGACTTCTGCCAGGGGGTCGACGAGGTGGAGGGCGACCCGACGTCGGCGGATCCCGGGTAGTGTCCGGGCGCGGATCTCCGGATTATGGGTCGGCGCTTGGGAGGGGCGATGAGCGAGCTGCCCGGAACGTACGACCCGCACGCGGCTGCGAGCCGGTGGAGCGCGGCGTGGGACGCCGATTCGCTGTACCGGGCGGACCCGTCGGCCCCGGGCGAGACGTTCTCGATCGTGATCCCGCCGCCGAACGTCACCGGCAACCTGCACATGGGCCACGCGCTCAACAACACGCTGCAGGACGTGCTGGTCCGGTACAAGCGGATGGACGGGTTCAACGTCCTGTGGGTGCCCGGCACCGACCACGCCGGCATCGCCACCCAGTGGGTGGTCCGGCGGCAGCTCGAGAAGGAGGGGCTCGACTTCCGGGCGATGGGCCGCGAGGCGTTCGTCGAGCGGGTCTGGGCCTGGAAGCAGGTCGCGGGCGGGTCGATCGCGAACCAGCTCCGTCGGCTCGGGGTGAGCTGCGACTGGAGTCGGGAGCGGTTCACCCTCGATCCCGAGCTCCAGCGCGCGGTCACCGAGCACTTCGTCAAGCTGTACGAAGACGGCCTGATCTATCGGGGCCAGCGGCTGATCAACTGGGATCCGCACGACCAGACCGCCCTGTCGGACCTCGAGGTCGAGCACGACGAGGGCGTCGACGCCGAGCTGTGGAGCTTCGCGTACCTCATCGGCGCCGAGCACGGCGGCGGCGAGATCGTCGTCGCGACCACCCGGCCGGAGACGATGCTCGGCGACACCGCGGTGGCGGTCCACCCGGACGATCCGCGGTACACCCACCTGATCGGCAAGACCGTCCGCCATCCGTTCGTCGACCGCGACATCCCGATCATCGGCGACGCGATCCTGGTCGACCCGGCGTTCGGGACCGGCGCGGTCAAGGTGACCCCCGCCCACGACTTCAACGACTTCGCGGTCGGGCAGCGCCACGGCCTGCCGATGGTCAACCTGCTGAACCCCGATGGCACCCTGAACGCGAACGGCGGGCCGTTCCAGGGCCTGTCGGTCGACGACGCGCGGACCGCGGTCAAGGCGAAGATCGAGGAGCTCGGGTTGTTCCGGGGCACGCAGCCCCACAAGATGAACCTCGGGCGGAGTCAGCGGTCGGGTGCCGTGGTCCAGCCGATGCTGTCGACTCAGTGGTTCGTCCGGATGCGCCCGTTGGCCACCCCGGCGGTGGCGGCGGTCGAGAACGGGTTCACCCGGTTCGTCCCCGGCCAGTGGGCCAACACCTACTACGCGTGGCTGCGCGACATCCAGGACTGGTGCATCAGCCGGCAGCTGTGGTGGGGGCACCGGATCCCGGCGTGGTACTGCACCTGCGGTGAGGTCGTGGTCGCGCGATCCGCGCCGGCGGCCTGTCCGAAGTGCGGGTCGGATCGGCTCGACCAGGATCCGGACGTGCTCGACACCTGGTTCTCGTCGGCGTTGTGGCCGTTCTCGGTGTTCGGTTGGCCCGAGAAGACCGCGGACCTCGCCCGGTACTACCCGACCTCGGTGCTGGTCACCGGGTTCGACATCATCTTCTTCTGGGTGGCGCGGATGATGTTCGCCGGGGTCCACCTGACCGGCGCCGTCCCGTTCCGCGACGTGTACATCCACGCGCTGGTGCGGGACAAGCACGGCGACAAGATGTCCAAGACCAAGGGCAACGTGGTCGATCCGCTCGAGGTGATCGACCGGCTCGGCGCCGACGCGTTCCGGTTCACCCTGGTCGCGTTCGCCGCGCAGGGCCGCGACGTGCTGTGGGACGAGAAGCGGGTCGAAGGGTACCAGCGGTTCACCACCAAGATCTGGCAGGCCCTCCGGTACGCGTTCATGAACGCCGAGGGGTACGACCCGCAGGCGCCGGTCGAGCCGGGGCCGTACGAGCGGTGGATCGAGGCCCGGACCGGGGCGGCGGTCGCGGCGGTCCGGCAGCGGCTCGACGAGTACAAGTTCAACGAGGCGGCGTCCGAGATCTACGCGTTCGTGTGGAACGAGTACTGCGACTGGTACATCGAGCTGTCGAAGGCCGCGATCTACGACGCCGAGGGCTCGGACGCGTCGAAGAACGCGGTCCGCCGGACCCTGTTCGCCACGATGGGCGTGATCGTCCGGCTGCTCCACCCGATCATGCCGTTCCTGACCGAAGAGATCTGGTCGCGGCTCCCCGGCACCACCGGGTTCGTCGCTGTCGCGCCGTACCCGCGCGAGGACGAGTTCGTGGTCGATCGGGCGGTCCTGGCCGAGGTCGCCGACCTCCAGGAGACCGTGACCGAGATCCGGCGGATCCGCGGCGAGATGGAGATCGCGATGAAGACCCCGCTGGAGCTGCGGGTGTCGGATCCGGCGTGGTACGGCCTGCTCCGCGCCCATGGCCGGGCCCTGTGGGACCTCGCGCGGTGCACGGTCCTCCTGTCGACCGACGAGCCGCGAGCCGCCGCCACCGGCGTGGTCCGGGGGCGGAAGCTGGTGATCCCGCTCGAGGGCGTGGTCGACCTGTCGTCCGAGGTCACCCGGCTCGACAAGGTGCTGATCAAGGCCGACAAGGACGTGGTCGAGCTCGAGCGGCGGCTCGCGAACCCGAGCTTCGTCGAGAAGGCCCCGAAGGAGCTCGTGGACGAGCTGCGCGCCAAGCTCGCCGCCGCTGTGCTCCGGCGGGACACCCTCCGGTCGAGCCGGGACCGGTTGGCAGCGGCGCTGTAGCCGCCCGCCCACCGGCCCCGGTCGAATTCCCTCCCTGGGGAGGGCTAGGGT